>JAGNPA010000181.1 GCA_017989885.1 Aquabacterium sp. | reverse complement strand
TGACGCTGCCCCGCCAGCCCGATGGCAAGGCGCTGGAAACGTTCCTGGCGCATCAGCACCAGGTGGACCCGCTGCGCTTTCCCGACCTGTCGCTGGTGATCGTCAAGCTGATGGGGGCGGGCGAGTATCTGGTCGAGCAGGCGCAGGCCACCCCGGTCGGCCACTTCGGCTTGGCCGTGCAGGACTACATGCACTCCACCGCACCGAACCGCCGCTTCCCGGACCTGATCACGCTGCGCCTGATCAAGGCAGCGCTGGCAGGCACCGAGCCCCCTTACTCTCACGAAGAACTGCACGAACTGGCCCAGCACTGCACAGCGCAGGAAGATGCCGCGCGCAAGGTCGAGCGGCAGTTGCGCAAGTCAGAGGCCGCCTTGTTGCTGCACGCGCGCGTCGGTCAGCTCTTTGATGCGCTCGTTACCGGCAGCACCGACCGCGGCGCCTGGGTGCGCACCTTCGATCCGCCTGTGGAGGGCCGACTGTCCGGCGATCTGCCCGACCTGGACGTGGGGCAGGTGGTGCGTGTGCGCCTGGTCTCCACCTCGGTCGAGCGGGGCTTCATCGACTTTGAGCTGGCGCACTGAGGCCGCGCGCAACCGTCACGCCAAAAACCAGCCCCTTGCGATCGTTGCCGCTGCCGTAGCGCAACGAGGAGCTCAGCGTGATGCCGCTCGCCGGGCTGACGTTGAAGAACGCGCCCAGCTCGGGACGAGCGTCAATGTCACCGAGTCCTTGGAGGGCATCGCTGCGACGCTCCTTGCGGCCAAAGTCGGCGGTGACACGCACCCCATAGGCCCTGTCAGACTGGGTCGAGGCGTTGTAGCCGACACCGTTCAGGGCGCCTGCAAAGAAGCCGTTGCTCCACTGATAGTCGATGCTCGGGAGCACCCGCACGCGCGACTCATCGGAGCCCTGGTACTTGCCGCCCACCAGCACTTCCGTCCCACCGCTTGCCAAGCCAGCTTGTCCTTGGCCAGCCTCATCGGCGCAGGAACTTCAACTGGTGCGCCAGGACCTCGGGAAACAGCGGGTCGAAGTAGGGGTCAAAGTGATTGGCGTCGATTTCGATCACCTGCACCTGGGGGTTGCCCACGCGCCGAACCTTGTCCGACACGAAAGGCGCCACCGTGTCCCCCGTGGCACCGATCATGAGCATCGGGATCTTCACGTCCTTCAGGCGCAGCCACGGGCGGTAGAAAGGCATCGTGAGCACGGACTTTGCGGCCACGCGGTTGTCGTAGCCGCGGCCCGTCAAGGCATCGAGTGCGATCTCCATGGCGTTCCAGGCGCCGTCGCGGTCCATCGTGCCGAACTCACCTTCGCGGGCCAAGGTCGGAATGTAAATCTGCGCCCCAGGCTTGAACTGATCCAGCGTGCCCAGGCACACCAGCTTCAAGAGCCGTGCCGGCGGCGTGGCCAAGGTGGCGGCCAGACCATCGAGCATCGGCACCTGGATGATGGCGCCCTTCAGTTCAGGATGCTGGGTCGCCAGATCGACCACATGCCCGCCGCCAAAAGAGGTGCCCCACAGCGTGATCTGATGCGCGGCCACCATGGGCTGAGACTTCAGGTGCGCGAGCGCCGTGTCGGCCACGCGCGTGCGGCGCCACGGGTTGATGCCCTGCCTGGGAAAGCCGCCGCTGTCGCCCCAACCGGGGTAATCGAACTCCATCACGGCGAAGCCCGCTTCGACAAAGCTGTGGGTGAACGACGAGGTCATGGCCCGCTGGATGCTGCCCCAGCCGCCCAGCATGAGGATGGCAGGCAGTTCCTGATCGGGCCTGGCATCTTGCGGCACATAGAGCGTGGCAGCGCAGAGCGCCCCCTCCGCCGTGAACGTGGACTTGAGGGTGCGCAAGCGCACATGCGAGGTGTCGGGATAGCGGCGAGACGTCACTTTGAGTTTCCTGAAGCAATGGGATTCGACATGAAGTGGTAGGCCTTGAGCGAGGCATGCCGCGTGAGCCACCGGTAGCCGAACGTGAAGCCGGGCCAGTTCGTGCTGTTGTGCCCGTTCGCATCCACGTACCAGCTCTTGCAGCCTTGCCACACCGTGGCCGTCAGGCGTTTCTGCACGGTGCCATTGAAGCGGGCGTAGCGCGTCTCATCCACTTCCATCGCACTGGCGCCCGCCTGGTGAGCGGCCTTCATGCACCTCAGCACATGCGCGATCTGGCTTTCGAGCATGTAGATGATCGAGTTGTGGCCCAGGTTGGTGTTGGGGCCATAGAGCATGAAGAAGTTGGGGAAGCCAGGCACCGTCATGCCCAGATAGGCTTGCGCGCCCTGGCGCCACACGTCATTGAGCTCCCTACCCTCCCGGCCCGTGATCGTCATGGGCGCCAGGAACTCCGTGGCCGCAAAGCCGGTGCCGTAGATGATCGCGTCCACGGCATGGTGCTGCCCATCGGTCGTCTCGATGCCATCGGCCGTGATGCGGCGGATGCCCTGGGTGACCAGGTTCACGTTGGGCTTGACCATGGTGGCCAGGTACTCATTGGACAGCAAGATGCGCTTGCAGCCGATGGGGTAGTCCGGCGTCAACCGGGCACGCAGACCCGCGTCGGGCACCTGCCGATGCAGCAGCTTCTTGAAGGGCAGGCCACCGGCCAGCGCCATCAACGCCTTGATGCGAATGAAAGCCAGCGCCCGACCTTCGTATTGGGCATAGATGCGGGCCCTGTGCAGGGCCATGGTCCAAGGCAAATGCTTGAACATGGCCTTGCGCCAGCCCGCATACGGGCCATCTGGACGAGGCAGGATGTAGGCGGCCGAGCGTTGAAACACCGACAACTGGCTCACCTGACCTGCAATGGCGGGCACGAACTGGATGGCCGAAGCCCCCGTGCCAATCACGGCGACGCGCTTGCCTGTCAGGTCATAGCGGTGGTCCCAGTCGGCGGAGTGGTGCACATGCCCCTTGAAGTGGGCCATGCCCTCCAGCTTGGGATAGACCGGCCGGCTGAGCTGCCCCGTGGCGGTGACGAGAAAACGGGCTTGCAGGACCTGCCCGCCGCGCAAGGTCACCGTCCACAGCGCGAGGTCCGCGTGGTAGTGGGCGTGCGCCACCTCGCAGCCAAAGCGGATGGAGGGCAGCAGGCCGTATTTCTCAGCGCAGTGTTTCAGGTACTGGTAGATCTCGGCCTGGGGTGCAAAGACCCGGGACCAGTTCGGATTGGGCTCGAACGAGAACGAATACAAGTGCGACGGCACGTCACACGCGGCACCCGGATAGGTGTTGTCGCGCCACACCCCGCCGACATCGTTTTGCTTTTCAAGAATGAGGAAGTCGCCAACGCCTGCCTTCTTCAACGCCACCGCCATCCCGATGCCGGCAAAGCCAGATCCGATGATGATGGTGTGAAGTGTGGCCTTGGCGTCCGAGCCGGTGCTGTGCATGTGTTGAAACCCCCAAGTGCAAACAAAGGTCTGCGCTGTCAGGGTGCATCATGCGCAAAACCACTGCCCTTGCGAATGTTGACTCAGGACAAAGGCTTTATGATTTGGGCCACACACATAGGTGTTCACCCCTTCATGAGCTTTTGGGATTTCAAGCGCAGTTCGGCGAGCGTTCGCCTGTTGGTCGAGTTCGGCCAAGAGCAGGGGCTGGACATCGCCAAACTGCTGGCGCGCTCCCGCCTGAAAGAAGCCGACCTGGCGGATCCGGCCCTCGAACTCGATGCCAGTCAGGAGTTGTGTGTGGTGGGCAACCTCATCCGCGCGTGCCGGCAGCCGGGACTGGGGCTGGAAGTCGGCATGCGCTACAACTTCGCGTCCTACGGGCTGTGGGGTCTGGGCCTGGTCAGCAGCGCGACGGCGGGCGACGCCTTGGCGCTGGCCCTGCGGTTCATCCCCCTGACGTTTGCCTTCTGCCGCATTTCTGGCGGCCTGGAAGATGACCTGTGCACGGTCACGTTCGAGGCCCCGGACGTGGAGCCTGCGCTCCAGCGCTTCCTGGTGGAGCGCGATGTGGCGGCGGCCTCCCGCTTGATGAGGGAGACGCTGGGGCCGACGTTCACCTTGTCGCGCTTCACCCTTCAGCACACCATCCCGCTCGGGGCCAGTTGGCTCGACGCTCACTTGAACATGCGTGGGGGCCGTCCCGAGTTTGGCGCCCACAGCAACAGCTTGTCGTTTGACCGCAAGCTGTTGGACCTGCGCTTGCCTCAAGCCAATCCGGTCACGGTGGCCATGTGCGAGCGTGCCTGCGAGGAGCTGATCGAACGCCGCCGCGCCCGCCTGGGCACGAGTGAATGCGTGCGCCAGTACCTGGACGCGGCACCGCTCAACATGGCGCCGGATCTGCCGCAGGCTGCGCGCATGTTGGGGCTCAGTGAGCGGACCCTGAAGCGGCGCCTTCAGGACGAAGGCACCTCATTCAGGGTGCTGCTGGCCGAGGTGCGCGGACATCAGGCCAACGCTCTGGTGGCCGATGCCAGCCTGTCCCTCACCGACATTGCCGAGCGCATGGGCTTCAGCGACCTGTCCAGCTTCTCCCAGGCGTACAAGCGGTGGTTTGGTGTGGCGCCGAGCGCGGGGCGAAGCGGCGTTCAGGACGGCGCCCCGTGAGGGGTGAAGTGCGCCGTCCTGAATTCAGTCACCTGCTTTCCGTTGCACCGGATCCTGGTTGGTTCAGGACCTCGTCCAGGATGTTCAAGCCCGTCTGAACCTCCTGCGCCGTGCTGTTGAGCCGAGGCATGAAGCGCAAGCAATGCGGCCGCGCGGCGTTCACCAGCAGCCCTTGTTCACGGCAAGCCCGCACCACGTCGGCCGCGTTGTCACGGCCCAGCTCCAGCGCCCACAACAAGCCGGCGCCCCGCACCTCGCCCAAGCCGTGCCGCTGCGACAGTTGCAGCAGCCCCTCTTGCAACTGCTG
>JAGNPA010000180.1 GCA_017989885.1 Aquabacterium sp. | reverse complement strand
TGGCGCGAGCCCAAGTCCATCAGCCGCGAAACCACCTTCGAGCGCGACCTGCACCCGCGCGACGACCGCGCGCAACTGACGCCGATCTTGACGCGCCTGTGCGAACAACTGGCCAGCGACCTGGTGCGCAAGAACTACGCGGGGCGCACCGTGGGCGTCAAGCTGCGTTACGACGACTTCAAGATCGTCACCCGCAGCCAGACCTTGCCGCAGCCCACCCGCGATGCGGCCACCATCCGCCTGTGGGCCGGCCGCTGCCTCAAGACCGTACCGCTGAACCAGCGCCTGCGCCTGCTGGGCGTGAAAATGGAGTCCCTGGTGCCGGGCGACGGCCAGCCCCATGCCGCCGAGCCCTCAGCGCCCTACAGCCTGCCCCTGTTTGACGAGCGCTGAGCGCGCGCGCAGGTTCGCGGCGACAATGGCGCCCCGGTGGGGGGCTGCCCCCGTTCCTCTTTTCTTGAGTCCCTCAACGCCTGTGGAGTCGCCATGCGCCGTCTGGCCCTGATTCTGTCCCTCTTGTCGCTCCAGGCCTGCCTGTCCGGCTGCTCCGTCCTGGCCGTGGCCGACGCCGCGGTCACTGTCGTCGCCACCACCGTCAGTGTGGGCGCCACCGTGGTGGGCACGGCCGTGGACGTGACGGCAGCCGGCGTGAAAGCCGTCGCGGGCACAGACGATGAGGAAGACGACGCGGACGAAACCCCGCTGCCCTTGCGTTCACACCCCTGATCGCAGCGCCTCAGTCCGTCTGCACCAGCGCAAAGCGCGGTCGGCGCACACCGCCCACGTCCACCTCTTCCACGAACATCGCATACGGCCGCACCCACAGCGCGCCTTCGCCATACAGCGGCTGGTACAGCACCAGCGCTTCCAGCGTCTCGCTGTGTCGCACCACGCCCAGCACGCGGTAGCGCAACTGCTTGTAATGCTCGTACACGCCGGTCGGCAGGCGGGGCAGGGGAGGGAGGTCGTCGGTGGCACTCATCCCCGCATTGTCGTGCGCGGCAGGCACAATGTCGGGTTGCCGCTTTTTCTGCCGTCACGCTTCGCCCCATCATGCTCTGGCACTCCCTGAACCGCGTTCTGGATCAACTGCGCCCCCGCCGTCAGGGCGTGGTCATGCTGGCCGATGCCTTCCTCATCCTGCTGGCGTGGCACTTCACCTACCTGTTCCGCATGGGGATGGAGCGCTGGCTGCACGAGCGTCCCAGCTATGACTGGGCCGTGTTGCTGGGCGTGATCGCGGTCTACAGCGCGGCCTCCTGGGCCCTGCGCGTGCCCCGCGCCAGCTGGCGCTACACCAGCTTCCACGACATCACGCGCCTGGCCTGGGTGTGCCTGGGCGCCGGTCTGGCGTGCGCGGTCGTCATCCTGATGGCGCAGCTCACCGAGGTGCCCCGTGCCGTGCTGGCCCTGCACCCCGTCTTCACCCTGATCAGCCTGTCGCTGGCGCGCATGACCGTGCGCATGCTCAGCGAGGCCTCGCGGGCCCGGCGCACCGGCGCGCAGACCAACGGACAGCGCGCTCTGGTGCTGGGCGCCGGCGCCGCGGCCAAGCTGCTGATTGCCGGCATCCAGCACCGCAGCTGGACCGTGGTCGGCCTGCTCGATGACGACCCCCGCAAGCACGGCAGCAGCATCGCAGGCGTCACGGTCTGGGGCGGACTCGACCTGCTGGCCGACCGGGCCAATCTGGCCGACGTGTCCCACCTGATCCTGGCGATGCCGGCGGCCTCCCAGGAGCAGCGCAAGCGCGTGCTGGCGCTGGCGGCGGCCACCGGCCTGCCCGTGGTGACCGTGCCCTCGGCCGATGAGCTGCGCGAAGGCGGCACCCGCATCGACCGCGTGCGCGACATCCAGCCCGAAGACGTGCTGGGCCGTGAGCCGGTGAAGCTCGACGAACACGCCGTCTCCGGCTTGATCAGCGGCCGCGCCGTGATGGTGACCGGTGCGGGCGGCTCGATCGGCGCCGAGCTGTGCCGCCAGATTGCCCGCTTTGGCCCCAGCCGTCTCGTCCTGTTCGAGCTCAGCGAGTTCGCCCTCTACCAGGCCGAGCAAGACCTGGGCGAGCGCTTCCCGCACCTGCCCCTGGTGCGTCTGGTGGGCGATGTCAAAGACCTGGGCGCGCTGCGCCGGGCCATGGCCACGCACCAGCCCGATCTGGTCTTCCACGCAGCCGCCTACAAGCACGTGCCGCTGATGGAAGACGACAACGCCTGGATCGCCCTGCGCAACAACACCCTGGGCACCTACCTGGCGGCCCAGGCAGCCGCCGAGGCCGGCGTGCAGCGCTTCGTGCTGATCTCCACCGACAAGGCCGTCAACCCCACCAACGTCATGGGCGCCACCAAGCGTGCCGCCGAGATGGTCATCTCGCACTGGGCCGCCCAGGGCACCGTCACCCGTTTCATGGCCGTGCGCTTTGGCAATGTGCTGGGCTCGAGCGGCAGCGTCATCCCCAAGTTCAAGGAACAGATCGCCAAGGGCGGGCCGGTCACCGTCACCCACCCGGAAATCACCCGCTACTTCATGACCATCCCCGAGGCCGCCCAGCTCGTGCTGCAGGCCGCGGCCCTGGCCGAAACCGGTCAGGTCTTCGTGATGGACATGGGCAAGTCGGTGAAGATCGCCGACCTGGCGCGCGAGCTGATCCGCCTCAGCGGCCACACCGAGGCCGAGATCCCTATCGTGTTCAGCGGCCTGCGTCCGGGCGAAAAACTCTACGAAGAACTGCTGGCCGATGCCGACACGACCTTGCCCACGCCGCACCCGCGTCTGCGCCTGGCGCAACTGCGTGGCGAACTGCCGCCCGACTGGCTGACGCGCCTCATGGCCCTGACGGTCGACGAGTCGGCCGCCACGCCCGCCGTGCTGCGCAGCCGTCTGCACGAACTGGTGCCCGAGTACGCACCGCGCTGAGGTGCCCGCACCCTGAGGCCACCCTCCGCCCCGTCGGGGCTCAGTGGCGCAACAGCTCGTCGATCAACTGTAGCAGGGTGGGCAGGTGCACCGGCTTGGTCTGGTAGCTCTGCGCCCCGGCGGTCAGGGCCGCCTCCACCTGTTCGGGCATGGCATCGGCCGACACCATGATGACCGGGATGCCCGCCGTGTCCGGGTTGGCTTTGAGCAGCCTGAGCACCTCCATGCCGGACGCATCGGGCAGATGCAGGTCGAGCAGGATCAGATCCGGGCGCGGGCCCCGTGAACGGTTGTGCAGCCAGTCCAGGGCCTCTTCGGCCGTGGTCGCCACCGACACCCGCAGATCCTGACGCTCACTCAGACCCTCGCGCAGCAACTCGC
Organism: Aquabacterium sp.; assembly: GCA_017989885.1. Classification (GTDB taxonomy): domain Bacteria; phylum Pseudomonadota; class Gammaproteobacteria; order Burkholderiales; family Burkholderiaceae_C; genus Aquabacterium. The sequence goes on along the minus strand of JAGNPA010000180.1, from coordinate 1,585 downwards.
TGTTGGTGGGGTTGTCTTCCACGTACAGCACATGACGGGGGCCGGCTGCAGGGGCTGCCGCCTCGTGGGGCGACGTGGCTGGCACCGCCTCACCGGCCGGCGGTGTCAGAGGTACCGCCGGCAGCACCAGCGTGAAGGTGCTGCCCACGTCGGCGCGGCTTTCCACTTCCAGGGTGCCGTGCATCAGTTCGGCCAGATGCCGGCTGATGACCAGACCGATGCCGGTGCCGGCGGTCTGACTGCCTTCGCGGCCCAGGCGGTTGAAGGGTTGGAAGAGCTGGGCCTGCTGGGCTGGGCTCATCCCCAGGCCCGTGTCGGACACGGCCACGCGCAGCGTGGCCTGCTGGGCGCTGTCGATCTGGCGGCTCACGCTCACCGTCACGCTGCCGTGGGGGCGGTTGTACTTGATGGCGTTGCTCAGCAGGTTGGTCAGGATCTGACGCAGGCGGGTGGCATCGGCATGCACCCCCCAGTCTGCGGGCACGGGTTCGGGGCCGTGCAGGGTGATGCCCTGTTTGAGGGCCTGGTCCTGAACCAGGCTGAGGGCGGCCTTGAGGGCCTCGGTCACCGGCATCGGCTCGCAGTTCAGTCGCATGTTGCCGCTGTCCAGGCGGGAGATGTCGAGCACGTCGTCGATCATGTCCAGCAGGTGCCAGCCCGCCTGCTGGATCTGCTGCACCCGGCGGCGTTGCGAGGGGGGCAGCGGCGCCGAGGTGTCCAGCTCCATCACCTGGGCAAAGCCCAGCACCGCGTTGAGCGGTGTGCGCAACTCATGGCTCATGCGCGACAGGAATTCCGACTTGGCCCGGTTGGCCTGGTCGGCGGCCGCGTGCTGGCGGCGGGCCTCCTGCATGGCGTCTTGCAGGCTGCGGGCGTGGCCCGTCATCACCAGCAGCAGCGTGCCCAGGGCCGTGGCCAGCAAGGTGCCGACCACCGCCAGCAGCCAGAAGGTGGCGCCGTCGCCCACCATGGGGATGGGGCTGCGCGCCCACACCGCCAACGTCCAGGTCTGGCCCGCAAAAGCAACCGGCACCCTCTGCAGGTGGCGCGGGGCAGGGCTGGCATCGAGGTGCACACAAGCGGGCGAGCCCCCCAGCAGGCGCTCCCCGGCGAGGTGGCTTTCATACAGGCAGGCGGCCAGGTGCGCTGGCATGTCCCGCAGGATGGAGGCCAGGGCATCGTCCATGCGCAAGGTCAGGAACAGGGCGCCCCGCACGGTCAGGCGGCGCTCGGCCACCGTCTGCGGGTCACCGTTGTACACCGGGCGGTAGATCACAACGCCTTGCTGCATGCCCGTTTCCTGGATCAACTGGAAACCCTGCGTCGCCTGCAGCGTGTCGGTGTCGCGGGCCAGCTCGTACGTGGTGCGGGTTTCCGGGCGAGACAGGACGTTGTAGCCCAGGGCGCGCAGGTTGTGGCTTTGCGGTTCGATGTAGCGAAGGGCCAGAACCTCGTCTCCCTGCGGCGGGCGGCGATCCACGCCGTCATAGACCCGGTAGCCGGGCAGGCCCTCCATGCGCTGGGCGGCTTCAAAGGCGGGCAGATCGGCGATGGCCACCCGCTCCTCCCACCCCATGGCCTGCAC
>JAGNPA010000179.1 GCA_017989885.1 Aquabacterium sp. | reverse complement strand
CTTTCTACAACATCGTCGTGGCTGAGCAAAAGAACCGCCGTGACGGCCGTTTCCTGGAGCGCGTGGGCTTCTACAACCCGCTGGCTTCCGGCAACGCTGAAACCCTGCGCCTGTCGCTGGACCGCGTTGACGCATGGGTCAAGACTGGTGCTCAGGCTTCTGACGCCGTCAACCGCCTGATCGTCGAAGCCAAGAAGGCTGCCGTCCCGGCTGCTTGATCGAGGCTGCATGAACGATCGCACGACCCCTTCGCTGGTGCTGGATGACGGTGTTGTCTGGCCTGAAGACGCGGTGGAAGTCGGGCGCATCGTGGACGCCTGGGGCGTGAAGGGGGGCATCAAGGTGATGCCTTTCTCTTCGGACCCTCAGGCGCTCTTCTGTACGAAGAAATGGTTTTTGCGTCCGCCCGAACAGGCTGCGGGCGCTTTGTCGCGTCCGTCTGCCAAGACGGGTGCACCGTCGGTGGCCAAGCCGGCTGCAGCGGCGCCCGCCCGTTTGACGGCGCCGCGCTTTTTGCAGATGACGACGGTGCGCGAGCAGGGTGACGTCATTGTCGGGACCGCCGAAGGGCTGGACGACCGCAATGATGCCGAGGCCCTCAAGGGCGCGCGCGTGTTCGTGTCGCGCTCGGCCTTCCCCACGCCCGAGCCCGACGAGTATTACTGGATCGACCTGATTGGCCTGAATGTGGTCAACCGCCAGGGCGAGTTCCTGGGCCAGGTGGCCGATCTGATGGCAACCGGTCCGCACAGCGTGCTGCGCTGCGTCGTGCCTGCGGCCGAAGGCCAGGACGCCGTCGAGCGTCTCATCCCCTTTGTGTCGGCCTACATCGACAGCGTCAGCCTGGCTGACAAGCGCATCGTGGCTGACTGGGGCCTGGACTACTGATCCACCCTCTTTGACCGGAGGGCTGCGATGGCCGTTCGCTTCGACGTCATCACCCTGTTTCCCGAATTGTTCGCCCCGTTTCAGACGGTGGGCGTGACGCGTCGTGCCTTCGAGACGAAGGCGGTCGATGTGCGCCTGTGGCAGCTGCGCGATTTTGCCGAGGGCGTGTACCGCCGGGTCGACGACCGCCCCTTTGGCGGTGGCCCGGGCATGGTCATGCTGGTCGAGCCACTGGTGCGCTGCCTGTCGGCCATCCGCGCTGATCAGCAGGCCGCTGCCGCGCCCCGTTTGCCCGTGGTGCTGTTCAGCCCGGCTGGCAAGCCCTTGACGCAGCAGCGTGTGCAGCAACTGGCCGAAGGGCCGGGCGCCGTGCTGGTGTGCGGCCGCTACGAGGGCATTGACCAGCGCTTCATCGATGCCCATGTGGACGAAGAAGTCAGCCTGGGTGACTACGTCTTGTCGGGCGGCGAGTTGCCGGCCCTGACCTTGATCGATGCCGTGACGCGCCTGCAGCCGGGGGTCTTGCACGATGCGGCCTCGCACGAACAAGACAGCTTTTCGGATGGCCTGCTGGACTGCCCGCATTACAGCCGCCCGGAGGTGTTGCAAGGGCCGGCCGAAGGCGATGACGCCGGCGCGACAGGGGCCGAGGCCGCCGTGCCGGCGGTGCTGATGTCAGGTCACCATGCGCACATTGCGCGCTGGCGCCGTGAGCAGCAACTGCGCATCACGGCACAGCGACGCCCCGAGTTGATCGAGGCGGCAAGGGCGCGTGGCGAATTGTCCAAAAAGGACGAGCACTTTTTATCTCAACTCACGCTATAATCTGCGGTTTTCCGATCCTCTACCCGGCTACCATTTTTTCACCCCGGTCGCGTTCCTTGTGAAGAACAAGGTGTCATGGCTGGATTTTCAAGCGCGGGCAAGATCAATTAGGAGCTTTTGATGGCCAACATCATTCAACAGCTCGAGCAAGAAGAAATTGCTCGTCTGAACAAAGAGATCCCTTCTTTCGCCCCTGGCGACACCGTGATCGTGTCTGTCAATGTGGTGGAAGGTACCCGCAAGCGCGTTCAGGCTTACGAAGGCGTCGTGATCGCCAAGCGTAACCGTGGTCTGAACTCCAGCTTCATCGTTCGCAAGATCTCGAGCGGCGAAGGCGTGGAACGTACGTTCCAGCTGTACAGCCCCCTGATCGCCAAGATCGAAGTCAAGCGTCGCGGTGATGTCCGTCGCGCCAAGCTGTACTACCTGCGTCAACGCAGCGGCAAGTCGGCACGTATCAAGGAAAAGCTCTCCTGATCGTTGCATCACCACGGTGCCAAGCCGTGGTGTTCACCGTATCGCCCCAAAGCCGCCTGCTGCGCAAGCCCAGGCGGCTTTTGTTATGGTGCTGCCATGGCTTTGAAAATTGACCCCCATCTGGCTGAACGGCTGGGCTGTGACGGGCATCTGCCCCCGGTGCCCCAGGAGCGGCTGACGCGCGACGCGTTGATCCAGCGCTTTGCGGCGCCCCCGCCATGGCAGACCGATGCCGACAACGAGTTGTGGATCCGGGCCAAGGAGTTCGTGCCCGCTTCGGTGCTGGTGCCGCTGGTGATGCGCGACCAGGTGTCGGTGCTGCTGACCCAGCGCACGGCGCATTTGAGCAAGCACGCCGGACAGATCAGCTTTCCGGGTGGCCGTCAGGAGCCGACGGACCCGGACCCGGTGGCGACGGCCTTGCGCGAGGCGCAGGAAGAGGTGGGGCTGGACCCATCGCGGGTGCGGGTGCTGGGCACCTTGCCGACCTATGCGACGGGCACGGGCTTCATGGTCACACCCGTGGTGGGCCTGATCGACCCCCTGGAAGATGAGATGCAGCGCTTGAAGCTGCAGGCTGATGCCAACGAGGTGGCCGACATCTTCGAGGTGCCGCTGCCTTTTTTGATGAACCCGCAGTTCCATCACCGCCATGCGCTGGACGTGAGTGGCGCCCGTTTCGAGTTTTTCTCGATGCCCTGGCGACCGCCGCACGAGCAAGACCGCGAGTATTTCATCTGGGGTGCCACGGCCGCGATGTTGCGAAATTTCTACCGCTTCCTGTCGGCGTGACGGTCTGTGAACGTTTCTGCCACATGCCTGCGTGAGTGGGCGGCTATGATCACGCCATGAGTTTCTTTGCCGTGCTGTTCGCCTTGTTGGCGGAGCAGCTCAAGCCTTTGTCGACGCTCAACCCCATCCATCAAGGTTTGACCGGCTGGGTGCGTTGGGTGGGTCGCAATTTTGACGCGGGTGCCGATGTGCACGCCCGCGTGGTGTGGGCCGTCACCGTGGCGGCCCCGGCGGTGCTGGTGGGACTGCTGTACCTGGTGTTGAACCGCTACAGCACCGTGCTGGCCTTGGTGTGGGATGTGACGGTGCTCTACCTCACGCTGGGGTTCCGCCAGTTCAGTCACAACTTCACGGCCATCCGTGATGCGCTGGAGCAGGGCCGCGAAGACCGCGCCCGCGAACAGCTGGCGCACTGGCAGCACCTGGACGCCAGTGACCTGCCGCGCACCGAGGTGCTGCGCCATGTGCTGGAGTATTCGCTGCTGGCGGCACACCGCCATGTGTTTGGCGTGTTCTTCTGGTTTGTCGCTTTGTCGGCCATGGGCCTGGGCCCGGCGGGCGCGGTGCTGTATCGCATGGCCGAGTTCGGCAGCCGTTACTGGTCGTACAAGAGCCAGGTGACGGGCGCTGCCACACACGACCGGCTGATGAACCTGTCGCTCAAGTTGTTCACCTGGCTGGACCACGTGCCCTCGCGCATGACGGCCTTCGGCTTTGCGGTGGTGGGCAATTTTGAAGACGCGGTGGACGCGTGGCGCCGCCATGCGGTGCTGTGGGTGCGCCCCAACGAGGGCACGATCCTGTCGGCGGCTTCGGGCGCCTTGGGGGTGCGCCTGGGTGGGCAGGCGGCGCCGAGCGCCGATGGTCGCGATGTGAGTCGCACCCTGAGTCAGGGTGACGGCTCGGACGTGATCGACGCCGAAGGCAGCACGACGGGTGCGCCACCCGAGATGGCGCATCTGCGCAGCGTGGTGGGCCTGATCTGGCGCTCGGTGGTGCTGTGGATGCTGCTGCTGGCGCTGCTGTCGCTGGCCAACCTGATCGGTTGATCCCCGTTGAGCCGTTGATCAGTCCCGCGTGGGAGTGGGCGGATTGGTGATCTTGTCCGACCACGTCTGGGCGCGCGCCAGCCACTCCACGAGGGCGGCGATCATGTCGGTGCGGCTGAACGAGCAGCTTTCTTCGCTGAACAGCGCCGAGCTTTCCAGCTGGTTCAACAGCCGCTCCAGCACGTCCAGATAACGGTCGGGCAGGGTCGGCTCATGTTCTTGCGCGGCATCGCGCAGGGCGCGGGCCAGGTCATCGAGCGAAATCGCCCCCTCGGCAAAGGCCTCCAGAGACAAGGGGATCAGGGACAGGGTGTTGTTCATGGGGTGTCGACAAGGCAAAAAGACATCACCAGCGCTGTTCGCTGAGTTCGTCAAACAGGCCGGTGTACAGGCTCAGGCGCATGGCGCTGATCTCGCCGCGTTCGGCGGCGGCCTGCACCGCACAGCCGGGTTCTTGCCGGTGGGTGCAGTTGTAGAAACGACAGTCGGCGATGTGGGCGGCGATGTCGGGCATCCACTTGGCCAGCTCGGTGGGGGCGATGTGATGCAGACCGAATTCCTGGAAGCCCGGCGAGTCGATCACGGCGCTCTCGTGGCTGTCGTCCAGCCAGTACCAGAGGCTGGTGGTGGTGGTGTGGCGGCCTGAGTTGAGCGCCTGCGAGATCTCGCCCACTTCGGCGCGGGCGTTGGGCAGCAGGGTGTTGATCAGGGTGCTCTTGCCGGCGCCCGACGGCCCCAGCACCAGACTGGCCTTGCCTTGCAGCAGGGGCATGACCTGGGCCTTGGCGGCATCGGTATCGACCTTGAGGGACATCTCGACCACGGGGTAGCCCATGGCCACATACGGCGCCAGGCGCTGGCGGGCCGTCTCGGCCCCCGGCAGGTCAACCTTGTTGAGCACGAT
>JAGNPA010000178.1 GCA_017989885.1 Aquabacterium sp. | reverse complement strand
GGCCGGTGAGCACGCCGCGCACGGAAGGTTGGCGCCAGAAGGCCTGTCGCTGCGCACGGCGAATGAATTCCGGCGTGGGGGCGACCGCGGGCTTCTTGCTCGTCTTCTTGGCGGGCGTCGCACGTGCAGGCGCCGCGGCGGGTGCCGCAGGCATGGGCGCCGGTTCAGGCTCGGCCGAAGGCGCAGCGAAGCGCCCGGAGGGGCGCGTCTCGGCAACAGGCGCGGGTTGCGGCAGCGTCAGGTCGAGCGCATCGGCTTCGGCGTCCAGCAAGGCATCGGTGGGGAACTCGGCGTCGGCAAACTCCGGCCCGCGGGTGCGGCGGCGTGGGGCGGGTCGCTCGCGGTCCGAGGGCATCAGGTAGCGCGAGTCCAGCGCATCGGCCTCGTCGGTGCTGGGCAGTTCGGCCTCGGGCATCGGCGGCGGGGCCAGCGGCGAGGGGATGGGGCGGGGCGGCGCGGCGAGCGGAGACGATGCGGGGGGCGCCGCATGGCGCCGCGTCCAGCTCATTTCTTGTGCCGGCACACTGGTGTCGAGCTCGAAATCGGTGGTGCCACGCACGGGCCGGGCGGGCTCGGGCGGCAACTCGTCTTCGATCTGGGGATCAGGGGCGGGTGGTGACCGGACCGGGGCCGGAGGCGTGAAGGTGAACGCCTCCATCACCGGCGTCTGCTGGGGCGGCGGGGCCGGCGTGCGACGAGGCGGGGGCGCCTCACTGTCCATGTCGAACAGGGTGGGCAGGGCGTTGAAGACCTCGTTGCAGCGGCCACAACGCACCCAGCCCTCAGAGACCTTCAGTTGGTCTTCGACGATCTTGAAGATCGTGCCACAGTGGATGCATCGGGTCGCCAGGCTCATAAGGCCCGTTTATGCCATTGATTTGGCCGGTTTTTGCGCCGTCATGAGGATCCACCCCTCTTCGGCGTTGGCGACCTGCAACTGCAGGCCCACTTCCGCGTAGGCATCTTTGAGCTCTTGCTCCTGGCGCGCCAGGATGCCGGCGAGCACCAGATGGCCGCCGGGCGCCACATGACCGGCCAGCAGCGGGGACAGCATCTTCAGCGGCGTGGCCAGGATGTTGGCCAGCACCACCGGGTAGGTGGCCTGGGCTTCCCCCACGACATCGGGCAGGCCCGCCACGATGGGCAGGCTGCCGTCTGCGGCCTTCAGATGGGCCAGATTGGCCTGGGCATTGGCCACGGTGGACTCCACCGCCGCCGGGTCGATGTCGACCGCGTCTACCACGCCCGAGCCATGCAAGGCTGCGCCAATGGCCAGGATGCCCGAGCCACAGCCGTAGTCCAGCACGCGCTGACCCTGGTAAGCGGCCGCGTTTTGCGCGATCCACTTCAGGCACATGCGCGTGGTGGGGTGGGTGCCGGTGCCGAAGGCCAGGCCCGGGTCCAGTCGCATCACCGTCTTCGCTTCAGGGGGGATCTCGTGCCAGGTCGGCACGATCCAGAAGCTGTCGGTGATGGGCACAGGCTTGAACTGGGACTGCGTCAGGCGCACCCAGTCCTGCTCGTCCACCGGCTGGATGCCCTGGACGTGGATGTCCGTGGCCCAGTCTTGCGACAGGATCAGGGTGGCGGCTTCCAGCGCCTCGGCCTCGCTCGGGAAGAGGCACTTCAGCGTCGAGCGCTGCCAGGCCTCGCGGGCCACCGGCATGCCGGGCTCGCCCCACAGGGCCTCTTCGTGCTCGGTGTCGGCGTCGGCGTCTTCCACCGACACGGACAGGGCGTCGATCTCCATGAGCGCATCGCTCAGGGTTTCGACTTCGGCCTCTTTGGCCAGCAGGGTCAGTTCAAACAATGCCATGGGTGATCCGACCTCAGCGCTTGCGCGCAGCCATCCAGTTTTCGAGATAGTGGATGTCGGTGCCGCCTTCGACGAACTTGGCGTCCACCATCAGCTCGCGGTGCAGCGGGATGTTGGTGTTGATGCCTTCGACCACGGTCTCCGACAGGGCGGTGCGCATGCGGGCCAGGGCCTGGGCACGCGTGTCGCCGTGCACGATGATCTTGCCGATCATCGAGTCGTAGTTGGGCGGCACGAAGTAGTTCGTGTAGATGTGCGAATCCACGCGCACGCCGGGGCCGCCGGGTGCGTGCCAGGTCGTGATGCGGCCAGGCGAGGGGATGAACTTGACCGGGTCTTCGGCGTTGATGCGGCACTCGATGGAGTGACCACGCAGCTCGATCTGGCGTTGCGTGAAAGGCAGCTTTTCGCCGGCCGCCACGCGGATCTGCATCTGCACGATGTCCACGCCGCTGACCTGTTCGGTCACCGGGTGCTCCACCTGCACGCGGGTGTTCATTTCAATGAAGTAGAACTCACCGTTTTCGTACAGGAACTCGAAGGTGCCCGCACCGCGGTAGCCGATCTTCTTGCAGGCGGCGGCGCAGCGGTCGCCCACCTTTTCGATCAGGCGACGGGGGATGCCCGGGGCTGGCGCCTCTTCGATGATCTTCTGGTGGCGGCGCTGCATGGAGCAGTCGCGCTCGCCCAGCCACACGGCGTTCTTGTGCTGGTCGGCCAGGATCTGGATCTCGATGTGGCGCGGGTGCTCCAGGAACTTTTCCATGTAGACCTGCGGGTTGCCGAACGCGGCACCGGCTTCGTTCTGGGTGGTTTGCACCGCGTGCAGCAGGGCCGCTTCGGTGTGGACCACGCGCATGCCGCGACCACCGCCGCCACCGGCAGCCTTGATGATGACCGGGTAGCCGACCGTGCGGGCAATCTTGATGATTTCCTTGGGGTCGTCAGGCAGGGCGCCTTCCGAGCCGGGCACGCAGGGGACACCCGACTTGATCATGGCCTGCTTGGCCGAGACCTTGTCACCCATGATGCGGATCGACTCAGGGGTCGGGCCGATGAAGGTGAAGCCGGACTGCTCGACACGCTCGGCGAAGTCGGCGTTCTCGGACAGGAAGCCGTAGCCGGGGTGGATGGCCTCGGCGTCGGTCACCTCGGCGGCCGAGATGATGGCCGGCATGTGCAGGTAGCTCTGCGCCGAAGGGGCCGGGCCAATGCACACGGCCTCGTCGGCCAGCTTGACGTACTTGGCGTCGCGGTCGGCCTCGGAGTAGACGACGACGGACTGGATGCCCATCTCACGGCAGGCGCGCTGGATGCGCAGGGCGATCTCGCCGCGGTTGGCGATCAGGATTTTCTTGAACATGGCGAAGCCTCCGCCTTATTCAATGACGAACAGAGGCTGGCCGTATTCGACTGGCTGGCCGTTCTCGACCAGGATCTTGGTGATGGTGCCGTCCTTGTCCGCCTCGATCTCGTTCATGATCTTCATGGCTTCGATGATGCAGACAGCCTGGCCTTCCTTGACCACGTCGCCCACTTCGGCAAACGACTTGGCGCCGGGGCTGGAGGCGCGGTAGAACGTGCCGACCATGGGCGAGGTGACGATGTGACCGGTTTCCACCGCCGGTGCGGCGACGACTGGGGCGGCTTCGACAGCAGCCGGGGCGGCCGCAGCAGCGGCGACCGGGGCGGCTTGCGGAGCAGCCTGCATCATGACCACGGGCGCAGCGCCGGCCTTGACGATGCGGACTTTGCCATCGGCCTCGGTGATCTCGAGTTCAGAAACGTTGGACTCGGAGACGAGGTCGATCAGTGTTTTGAGTTTACGCAGGTCCATGATGTGGGTACTCCAGCAAAGCGTGTGAGCGGGGTGCGCTCAGGAACAGGGGCGGTGAGCCGGATCCGGGTGGGATCGGTCAGTCGCGCGAGGGGGCGCCCAGGCGGTCGAGGGCCGCATCCAGGGCATGGCGATAGCCCGCCGCACCCAGACCCACGATCACGCCTTCGGCGAGGTCGGAGAAATAAGAGTGGTGACGGAAGGGCTCGCGCCGGTGAACATTCGACAGATGCACTTCGATGAAGGGCAGGGCCACGCCTGCGAAGGCATCGCGCAGGGCCACGCTGGTGTGCGTGAAAGCCCCGGGATTGATGACGATGAAGGTGGTGCCGTCGGTGCGGGCCGCGTGAACGCGGTCAATCAGGGCGCCTTCATGGTTGCTCTGAAAAGAGGTGAGCGTGGCGCCGCGCCGGGCGGCGTGCTCGGCCAGGCCGCTGTCAATCTGCGCCAAGGTGGTGGACCCGTAAACCTCAGGTTCGCGGGTGCCCAGCAGGTTGAGGTTGGGACCGTGGAGGACAAGAATCTGCATGTGCTTCTGGCAAACCCTTACACCGATACTGCAACGGTGGGCGAAGTTAGGCCAAGAAAATCAAAGTAGGCGGATTTTAGCCACAAATGGCTGGCCGCCCGGATTTTTCTTCAGCCTGACTCAGATGTGGGGTTTTCGGTCAGCCGGGCTGGATGCGCCGGGCCTGTTCGCTCAGCCGCGCCAGATCGGTGATGCCCATGATGCGCTGTCGAACGCGCCCTTGGGCGTCGATCAGGACCGTGAAGGGCAGGCCACCCACGGTGTTACCCAGGGTCTGGGAGAGCTCGGTGCCGCCGAAGCCGGCGAGCCCAATGTCGAATCCTACCTGTACTTTGGCCAGAAATTCGCGCACCGGTGTCGGGCCGTCCACCGCCAGGCCGACCACTTTCCAGCCTTTTGCGGCGAATTCGCGCTGGAAGCGATCCAATTCCGGCATTTCCTTGACGCATGGGGGGCACCAGGTGGCCCAGAAATTCAGCACGATGGGTCGCCCCTTCAGGGCCGACCAGGCCAGCGGGGTGCCCTGCGGGGTGTCGAATTGCTGCTGCCAGAAGGTATCGGTGAGCTGGTCGCCGTCGATCAGGGTGGCGCTGGCGGCTGACGCAAGCGGCGCGGGCGCGCCTGGGGCAGCCTCGGGTGTGGCGGTCGGTTGGGGCGGGGTGCCGCGTCGCCAGGCCAGCCAGCCACCGGCCAGCGCGGCACCGAGTCCGGCAGTGATCAGCAGCGCACGGCGGGCCTGACCCTGCTGGGTCGATGCGGCCGAGGATGGGG
>JAGNPA010000177.1 GCA_017989885.1 Aquabacterium sp. | reverse complement strand
CTCGAAAATCTCGCGCCGTGTCTCGCACAGCATGGGCAATTTCAATGATCCGTAACTTGGCTGCCTTGTCGGGCAACCGGCATGTGCGCGCAAATTCGGTCAAACGAAGAATCGCCGAATACAACCCCTTTGCGCCTCCCAGCGTCAATGCCAAAGCGTCGTCGGGGATGTAGCAGGTTGTGTTGACGATATCGTAGGCCGGTGCCAGGGTGGCATCCTGCCCATCTGGCGCTTGATAGATCAATCCAAAGTTCTTGAGGTGGGCGTCACCGTTACCCACAATGCATGACACCGCGACCATGTCGAACAGTTGATGCAGCGATCTCAGGGTGTGGGTGCCTTCGGTGAATTGAATGATGGTGTGGGCGATGGCCTCATAGGATTGACTGTATTTTTCATCGGCCCCCAGTCCCATCAAGACGGCCATGTCTTCGAATCCAAGCGCACGCCCATCGCTACGACGGTCAAATCGTCGCATCACAAACAACTTGCGGTCATTCGACAGAAAGCACTCCGGTACCGGGATGCCGGCACCCGCCACGGCACTCATGCAAACATACTCGTTGATGGCAAGGCCCGGAAACTCGCTCAAGCCCGATTTGACGATCAACTCTCTTGTTGAAAACGATGCTTTTTGATCAACGGGTAACTGCTCGGGCACCAGCACCTTGGGCTGAACGCCACTCAATGCGGCGCGCTTGAAATACTTTTGAAAAAGATGCTCGAACAAGCCTTCCGCGCCGGCATGGCTCAAGAGTGCGCTCAGGTTTTCCCCGGCAGGGTCATGGTGCTCATCAACCTGAGCGTGCGCCGCGTCCACGAACACCCGTCCGATGGCGGCATCTCCCGCCATGGTGGCCAACAGCAGCATCGGGTCCATGGACGCGCTTTTCGCAAATGCGTGCCTCAGGCGCTCAAGCAGATAGCCCTCCGGCAAATTCATCTGGAAAATGGGATGCAAGGCACTGGCGTAGTAAGGCTGCGGGCGCACCGGCATCGTGAGAGAGGCTGCGCGGCCTGGCAGCGCTCTTGGGTGGTATGACTCCGCAACGCAATTGAACACGTAGCCATCCACGGAGCGTGACAGCGTGCCCGCAGGGCCGTCGGGGGTTCGAATCGAGAGATGAGCGCTCATGGTGCTGAACCTTTGCGGATGGCGTTGAGCTTTTGCAACTCATCCAGGGTGGGTCGCCTGGATGCTTGCAGTGACAACGTCTGCCCCAATGCACCCGCCACATCCGCGTAGTAGTGGACGGCCACTTGCGGTTTGCCAGCCTCGACCTGGATCACCTTCAAGCGAGGGATGTTGAGCAGGCGAGCGAGCCCCTCTTGCGTATGCCCCCGCGCTTTGCGCGCCTCACGCAACAGGCCACCGAGATGTTGAAGTTGGGTCTCTGTCAGCATAATTAAGTATCTTATACGATTCTTTACGTCATGAATGTAATGTTTGCGATACCTCCTGAAGCGTGAATATGGTTTTCATTAAACGGCAATGCGAAAGCAGCCACAGGGCCATCGCACGATCCTTTGGGCGCGCCCGGCGGCCGTAGCGGTAAGCTCCGCGCATGCCCACTTACCCCCGCCCCCTCACCTCCCGCTTGCCCGAGGTCGGCACCACCATCTTTTCGGTGATGTCGGCGCTGGCCAGCGAGCACGGTGCGCTCAACCTGTCGCAAGGCTTCCCGGACTTTGACGCGCCCGCCGAGTTGCTGAGCCTGCTCGACCAGCACGCCCGCGCCGGCCACAACCAGTACGCGCCCATGACGGGTGTACCGGTGCTGCGCGAGGCCATTGCGGCCAAGGTGAGCACGCTGTACGGCGCCCAGTACGACGTCGATGCCGAAATCACCGTCACCGCCGGCGCCACGCAGGCCATCTTCACCGCCGTGGCGGCCCTGGTGCATCCGGGCGACGAGGTCATCGTGTTCACCCCGGTGTACGACAGCTACGCGCCTTCGGTGGAACTGCAAGGCGGCAAGGTCGTGTACGCCCACCTGACCCTGCCCGACTACCGCCCCGACTGGGACGAGGTGGCCCGCCTGATCACGCCGCGCACGCGCATGATCATCCTCAACTCGCCACACAACCCCACCGGCACGGTGTGGACGGCCGAGGACATGGCCCAGCTCGAAGCCCTGGTGAAAGACACCGACATCGTGCTGCTGAGTGACGAGGTCTACGAACACATGGTGTTCGACCAAGCGCGCCACGAAAGCGTGCTGCGCTACCCCGGCCTGGCCGAACGCAGCCTGGTGGTTTCCAGCTTCGGCAAGACGTACCACATCACCGGATGGAAGGTGGCCTACTGCCTGGCCCCGCGCGAGCTGATGGCCGAGTTCCGCAAGGCGCACCAGTTCATCGTGTTCACTGTGCACGCCCCCTCGCAGTACGCCCTGGCTGACTTCATGAAGAAGCCCGGTTGGTACGATCAGCTCAAGGCGCTGTACCAAGGCAAGCGCGACATCTTTCGGCAGGCGCTGGCCGGCTCACGCTTTGAGCTGCTGCCTTGTCAAGGCACCTACTTCCAGTGCGTCAAGTACGCCGCCATCAGCGACGAGGGCGACCGTGCCTTTGTCGAACGTCTCACGCGTGAGCACGGCGTGGCCGCCATCCCCGTGTCAGCTTTCTACCCTGACGGCGCAGACCATGGCGTGATTCGTTTTTGCTTTGCCAAATCGGCCGCGACGCTGGAGCAGGCGCTGGAGCGGCTGATCAAGTTGTGAGGCCCTTGCCACGTTCCACGCCCCGGGCGGCGCCCACAGATTGACCATGTTGCGACAAACTTCACGCCACGACAAGGGAAAACCCTTGGCAGATCCTCTCGGGAGCTGAACAATCCGACCTTTTAGCGTCCATCCCCGAGAAGGCTCCCCATGAATCCGTTCCGTCACCTGCTGTTGACCACCCTCAGCGTGCTCGCCTTCTCGGCGCTGCCCGCCCATGCGGCCGATCTGGCGGCAGCTCATGCCAAGGCACGTGCTTCGGTGCCCGGTTTTGTGCTCACCTGGAAGGCGCAGGCAGCTGGCACGGGGGGCTATCGCGTGCTGGCGAATGTGCGAGCAGGCGGGCAGACCGAGGCCATCTGGCTGGACAACTTCAAAGCGGCGGATGGCGGCTTCACCGCGGTGCTGCAGTCTGCGCCTCGGGTGCTCAAGGGCGTGAGCTTGGGGCAGTCGGTCACCTTCACCGAGGCTGACATCGTGGACTGGAGTTATGAAGACCAGTCGCTTGGCAAGCTGCGTGGCAACCACCTCCAATGCGCCGAGCTGCGCGATCTGCCCAAGGCAGAATACGAAGAACAGTTGGACTACCTGGGCCTGGTCTGCAGCGACTGAACGGACCGCTGCGCCTGAGCGTTGGCGATCAGGCCTTGAACAAGCGGGCCGCGTGCAGCCCCAGGCCTGTGGCCACCGATGCCATGCGATCACCACGTGCCGCCCGGGCGCCGGGGAAAGCCGCTTCCAGCTGATCGGTCAGCAGTTTCAGGCCTGTAGAGCCCCCCGTGAAATACAGGGCGCTGATGTCGCTCGCAGCGATGCCGGCCTGGACGACCGTCTCGTGCGCACAGGTCACGATGCGGGCCAGGTCGTCGTGCAAGGCGGCTTCGGCCTGCGCGCCGGTCAGCGGGCTGTGCAGGCCGGCTTCGATCAGGGCCAGGTCAATGTCGGTGTCACCGCCTTCGGCCACCGCGATCTTGGCCGCTTCGGCGCGGCCCACCAGGGCGTGCCCCAGGCGCTCGCGCACCACCTTCATCAGACGTTGGTGGTGCACCGGGTTGCCGTAGAAGTCGGCCATGCTGCGCAACTCGGCCATGCGCTGGGGTTGGTACACCGTGTTGATCAGGTGCCAGGTCGTCAGGTCAAAGTAGACGCGGCTGGGCACCGGGCGCGGGGGCTGCCCGCCAATGCTGGGCCCAAACGCGCCATAGCCCAGCGGTGGCATCACGCTGGCCAGCGACAGGCGGCGGTCAAAGTCGGTACCGGCGATGTGCACGCCGTGGTTGGCGAGGATGTCGTCGCGGCGATCCAGGCGGGGCGCCCGCTGCGGCCCCACCCGCACCACTGAAAAGTCCGAGGTGCCGCCGCCGATGTCGGCCACCAGCACCAGCTCTTCCTTTTGCGCGTGCTGCTCGTAATCGAACGCTGCCGCGATTGGCTCGAACTGAAAGGCCACGTCGGTGAAGCCCACCGCCCGGGCGGCGGCTTCCAGCGAGGCCTGCGCCGCCGCATCCCGCTCGGCATCGTCATCCACAAAAAACACCGGGCGGCCCATCACCACCTGGGTCAAAGGCTGGCCGCCGGCCTGCTCGGCCAGGCTGCGCAGGTGACGCAGGTAGCCTGTGATGATGTCCAGGTACTTCACGCCCAGGCCGTTGCCCACTTCGGTGGTCTGGTCGACCAGGGCCGTGCCCAGGATGCTCTTCATCGAGCGCATCAGGCGACCTTCATAACCGTCGATGTAGGCCTTCACAGCCGCACGACCAAAGGTGCGCGGCAGGCTGTCATCGAGGTGGGTGCCACGCCAGGTGCCAGGGGGCAGGTCGTCGGCGTCGGTGCAGTAGAACACCGCCGTCGGCATGGTCAGGTGCTCACCTTCCAGCGGCACCAGGCGCATGCCCGTTCCCTCGGTCGGCGAGCGCGGGATGGCGATGGCCGAGTTGGAGGTGCCGAAGTCGATGGCGCAATAAGACATGGTGCAGGCCCGGGCGGGCAAAGAATCAGCAAGGCGGGCGATTGTAGGCGCCCGAGTCCCCGCGCGTGCGGCGGACGGGGAACGCCCCAGCGCGTAACGCTTGATTGCAATTTCCCCCCGCAAGCGGGGGACGGCCTGCCGAGGGGCCCTCGGACAATGTCCGGATACGACAAATTGCAGGTGAGTGATTCATGAGTTTCCCGTCCCTCGGTGAGGTGGGGGCGCGCGCTGGCGCGTCCCTGCAGTCGCTGGCAACGGCCGCGTCTGCTGCGGC
>JAGNPA010000176.1 GCA_017989885.1 Aquabacterium sp. | reverse complement strand
GCACGACGGACGAGGCCTTGGGCGCGGGCGCGGCGGGTACCGGTTTGGCCGCAGGCGTCGGCACCGAGGCCGGCACGGCGGCCGGCGCGGGCACCGGCTCGGCCACTTGCACCGGCTGGGGCGGCGTGGCGGGCGGCTTGGGAAGCGTCTTGGGCTGCGGCACTGCCACCTTGGCCGGGCGGCGCACCGGCACCGGCCGGATCGCACGCGGCACCGCGTCGGCATCGCGCACGGCCGCTCGGTCAGGCGTCGCGCGGGAGGACACCGTCGCCGGCAGCGCGGCGGCGTTGTTGGCGACACGCGCGCCCTCGCCGTCGATTGACGCCGAGGTGGTGGCCGGGCTCAGCACCACGGTGGGCACGAACTCGGGCGGGCTGGCGAACACGGTGAACTTGCGCGACAGGCGGGCACCGCAACCGTAGCTGATCGTCACATCGATCAACGGTTCATTGATCGGCTGGATGGCGCGCACCGTGATCACCCGGTTGCGGCCGCTCTGAGGCGACACGCCCAGGATCACCTTGCCCGCATCCAGTCGGCTCTCGCCATAAAACACCTCGGCTTGCGGACAGCCGTCATCGGTGTCCTCACCCTGCTCCAGCTCCAGTGGGACGCTCATGCGCAAGGTTTCACCCAGAATCGCCCGGGTGTTTGGCACGCCCAGGCCCAGTGCGTGCACACCGCCGGAGGCCAGCGCCATCATGACCGCAGCGGCCACCGCAGAAAGCTGTTTCCCCTGCTTCATCTTGTTCCGGACCCTACTGTAACGAGGTGTGTTTCACTCTAGCACGAAGGACCTGGCACCGACAGTCGCGCAAATCCGATGATCGCATGCACGCGACAGCTGGCGCGCTTGGCATCTTTTGTGTTGCAATCTCTTCGTTGGCACCGCTGGCGTGCGTCACCGTGTCCGTCCTGGAGATCCCATCATGCCCCCTGCCACCCCCTGGAGCCCCAACCCGCGTCAGCAGGCCCTGCTTGATGAGGTGCGGGCGCGGGGCGCTGTCTCCGTCGAGCGGCTGGCGCAGCGCCTGGACGTGACGATGCAGACGGTGCGCCGCGATGTGCAGCGCCTGGCCGACGCCGGGCTGCTGCTGCGCTTTCATGGCGGCGTCAGCCTGCCGCGCGAGACGCCCACGGTGGCGGCCTGGAAAGAGCGCCAGGCGGTGCAGGCCGACGCCAAGGCCCGCATTGCCCGCTCGGTGGCCGCCGCCATTCCCGAGGGCAGCAGCCTGATGATGGGCGTGGGCACCACGGTCGAGGCCGTGGCCCGCGAGCTCCTGAACAAGCCCGGCCTGCAGGTCATCACCGACAACCTGCACGTCGCCGGCCTGCTCAGCGAACATCCCGATTGCAAGGTGCATGTGGCCGGCGGCATGCTGCGCGGACGCGACCGCGCACTGGAAGGCGACAGCACCGTGGCCTACCTGCAGCAGTTCAAGGTGGACATCTGCATCGTGACCGCCCTGGGCATCGACCCCGATGGCACCCTGCGCGACCGTGACCTGCGCGAGCTGCCGGCGGCCCAGACCATGATCGCGCAAGCGCGCGAAACCTGGCTGGTGGCCGATGCGAGCAAGTTCAACCACCCGGCCCTGGCCAAGGTGGGCCACCTGCAAGACATGAAGCGGGTGTTCACCGAGGCCCTGCCGCCCGCCCCCTTCCCAGCTTTGCTGCACGAATGGGGCATCGCCCTGACCATTGCCTCCTGACCCATGGCCCTGATCCTCGCCCTTGACCAGGGGACCTCCAGCTCCCGCAGCATCGTGTTCGACGAGCACGGCCACATCCTGGCCAGCGCCCAGCTGGAAACCCGCCAGCACTACCCGCACCCTGGCTGGGTCGAGCACGACCCGATGGAGCTGTGGACCTCTCAGCGCGACACCGCCCACGCTGCGCTGGTGCAGTTGCGCACTCAGGGGCGCGACCTCAGCGAGGTTTACGCGGTGGGCATCACCAACCAGCGTGAGACGACGGTGCTGTGGCGCCGTGACACGGGCCAGCCCGTGGGCCCGGCCATCGTCTGGCAGGACCGCCGCACCGAGGCCCAGTGCGCCCGCTGGCGCGAGCAGGGCCTGGCCGATCTGATCCGGGCCAAGACCGGCCTGGTCATCGACCCCTACTTTTCGGGCAGCAAGCTGCAATGGCTGCTCGACCACATCGACGGTGCCCGCGCAGCGGCCCAGCGCGGCGAGCTGGCGTTCGGCACCGTGGACAGCTGGCTGCTGTGGAACCTGACGGGCGGCACCGTGCACGCCACCGATGTGAGCAATGCCTCGCGCACCATGCTCTTCAACATCCACACGCAAGACTGGGATGACGAGCTGCTGGGCCTGATGGACATCCCGCGCGAGGTGCTGCCGAAGGTCCACCCCTCCAGTCATGTCTATGGGGAAGCGCAGCCGGGCATCTGGGGCAGCGGGGACTTTCTTGCCGGGCTGGGCGCCCTGCCCATTGGCGGCATGGCCGGGGATCAGCAGGCCGCCTTGTTCGGGCAGGCGGGCTT
This sequence comes from Aquabacterium sp., assembly GCA_017989885.1. Classification (GTDB taxonomy): domain Bacteria; phylum Pseudomonadota; class Gammaproteobacteria; order Burkholderiales; family Burkholderiaceae_C; genus Aquabacterium. The sequence continues at coordinate 2,483 of JAGNPA010000176.1, read as the reverse complement.
TACAGCGGGCATGGCCAAGAACACCTATGGCACCGGCTGCTTCATGCTGATGCACACCGGCGCGCAGACCCAGCCTTCGGCCAACGGCCTGCTGAGCACGGTGGCCGCGCAACTGCCCGGCCAGCGCGCCTATGCGCTGGAAGGCAGCGTGTTCATCGGCGGCGCGGTGGTGCAATGGCTGCGTGACGGCCTGCGCGTGGTGCGCACCGCCAGCGAGGTGCAGGGCCTGGCCGAAAGCGTGCCCGACAGCGGCGGCGTGATGTTCGTGCCCGCCTTCACCGGGCTGGGCGCGCCCTACTGGGACAGCGAGGCGCGCGGCGCCATCGTGGGCCTGACACGGGGCAGCACGGTGGCCCACATTGCGCGGGCGGCGCTGGAGTCGATCGCGTTTCAGAGCGCGGCGCTGCTGCAGGCCATGAGTCGCGATGCGGTGGCTTCGGGCTGCTGCGCGCTGCGCGAGCTGCGGGTCGATGGCGGCGCGTGCGTCAACGACCTGTTGATGCAGTTCCAGGCCGATTTGTTGGGCATCCCGGTGGTGCGCCCGCAGGTGGTCGAGACCACGGCGCTGGGCGCCTCCTACCTGGCGGGCCTGAGCACCGGGGTCTATGCCGACACCGAGGTGATTGGCAGGCAGTGGCGCGCCGAGCGTACTTTCGAACCGCAACTCTCACGCGATGAGGCCGAAGCGCGCATGGCCCACTGGGAACATGCGGTGCGGCAGGCCAGCGCGCGCTGACGCACGCGGCGCCCTCCGTCTCGTCCAGGCAAAAAAAGGCAGCCCGACGTCACGGATGGCGGTGTGCAGCTCTTCCATCGGCAGACCGATGGTGCCGCGGCCGTCGTAGTTGCCGTTGTGGGCCGATTGGTCGCCGCCGGTGCAGAAAGCACGGTCGCCAGCGCCAGCCAGCACGATGGCGCCGACGTTGCGGTCGTAACCCGCCTTGTTCAGGGCCTTGATGATCTCGTCGCAGGTCTGGCCACGGAACGAGTTCATCTTCTCAGGACGGTTGATGGTGATCCATGCAACGGTGTTACGCACTTCGTACAGGATGTCTTCGAATTCAACGGACATGGTGTTCTCTCTTGGAATAGGGTTGTTGATGGGACCGAACGGCTTAGCCGTGCATGGTCAGACCGCCGGAGACGGAGATCACCTGACCGGTGATGAAGGAAGCGTCGTCGCTGCCGAAGAAGGCAATGGCGCTGGCCAGGTCAGCAGGCTGACCCAGGCGGCCCAGGGGGATGGCGCTCTTGAAAGCTTCGATCAGCTTGGCCGGGTCACGGGCACCTTCGGCCACGCCCGCCAGCAGGGCGGTGTCGGTCGGGCCGGGGCACACGACGTTGACGGTGATGCTTTGACGGGCGTGTTCGCGCGCCAGGGTCTTGGACAGCGCAACCAGGCCACCCTTGCAAGCGGAGTACACGGCTTCGCCGGACGAACCCCCACGGGCCGCGTCAGAAGCGATGTTCACGATGCGACCGTACTTGCGCTCGGCCATGCCGGGCAGCACAGCGTGCAGCATGTGCAGGGCGCCGGTCAGGTTGATGGCGATCAGCTTGTCCCATTCAGCAGGCACGGTCTTGGTGAAGGGCTTGAAGACGTCCCAGCCGGCGTTGTTCACCAGCACGGCGATGGGGCCCAGGGCGGCTTCGGCCGCGGCGACAGCGGCGTCCACTTCCGCGCGGTCGGTGATGTTGCACTTGAACGCCTGGGCCACGCCGCCAGCGGCCTGGATCTCGTCCACCACCTTCTGAGCGGCTTCAACGTTCATGTCGAACACGGCCACTTTGGCGCCGTCAGCCGCAAAGCGCTTGGACGTTGCGCCGCCGATGCCGCCGCCGCCGCCGGTCACGATCACCGTTTTGCCTTCAAAGTTTGCCATGTGGGTCTCCATCCAGAGTGAGGGTTGATATGCTGCGCAGTGGTCACGAAGGATCCGCGCCAGATATGTCAATGTGTTGACTAATATTAGTCCAGCGCCTATCTTTCTGCAAGCATCTAATCGAACGGAACATCTATGGCTTTCCCTAAGGACATCAGCGACATGGGCCGGATGGAGCAGGCCAACCGCCTCTTCTTCCGCCTGTATCAATGCGCAAATATGTTGCACAAAACGGGCACCAAGGCCGTGGAGAGCGAAGGCCTGACCACGCAGCAGTGGGCAGTGCTGGGGGCCCTCTCGCGCCCGGACACCCAGAACGGCATCAGCATGGGCGACCTCGCCCGCTTCCTGATGGTCAGCCGCCAGAACCTGTCGGGCCTGATCAGCCGCATGGAACGCGACGGCCATGTGCGCAGCGACCCCGATGGCCGTGATCGCCGCTCGCGCCTGGTCACCATGACCGAGTCAGGGCGACAGGTCTGGCTGGAGCAGGCCGTCCCCAAGATCCGCGTCTTCTATGAGCAGGCTTTGGAAGGTTTCTCGAACAGTGACCTCACGCACACGGTGCACTACCTGCTCAAACTGCTGGACAACATGAAA
>JAGNPA010000175.1 GCA_017989885.1 Aquabacterium sp. | reverse complement strand
GGATCACTTCGTCCACGCTGGGATAGGGGTACACATAGTGCAGGCGCACCCAGGCACCGTAGGGTTCGGCAATCTCGCCCAGCGTCTGCACCAGCTCCAGCATGCGGGTCTTGACGGGCTTGCCGTCCCAGAAGCCCGTGCGGTACTTCACGTCCACGCCATAGGCCGAGGTGTCTTGGCTGATGACCAGCAGCTCCTTCACGCCGCCCTCGAACAGGGCCTTGGCCTCGCTGAGCACGTCGCCGATGGGGCGCGACACGAGGTCGCCGCGCATCGAGGGGATGATGCAGAAGGTGCAACGGTGGTTGCAGCCCTCGCTGATCTTGAGGTAGGCGTAGTGGCGCGGCGTGAGCTTGATGCCAGCCTCGCCGAAGGCGCCGGGCACCAGGTCGATGAAAGGATCGTGCGGCTTGGGCAGGTGGCGGTGAACTGCGTCCATCACATCCTGCGTGGCCTGCGGGCCGGTCACGGCCAGCACGCTGGGGTGCATCTGCTGCACGAAATTGCCGCCGCCATCGCCCGAGCGCGCACCCAGGCAGCCGGTGACAATGACCTTGCCGTTTTCGGCCAGCGCGTCACCGATGGTGTCCAGGCTTTCCTTGACGGCGTCGTCGATGAAACCGCAGGTGTTGACGATGACCAGGTCAGCGCCCTCGAAGGACTTGGCGGTCTGGTAGCCCTCGGCGCTGAGTTGCGTGAGGATGAGTTCGGAGTCGGTCAGATTCTTCGGGCAGCCGAGGCTGACGAAGCCGACCTTGGGGGGTTGGGTGGGGGAGAGTGCTTCGCTCATCCCCCGTATTGTCCCAGCATTGGGACTTCGGGGTGCCGCCCCCTGATTTCAGCGCTTGAGGCCGAAGGCGCCGAGCATCTGCTCGGTCTGTTTCTGCATCTGCTCCTGCATCTGCGTGAACAGGGTGCGCGACTGCTCGGTGTAGTTGCCCATCAGCCCCTGCACCATGGGCGACTGCGCCCCCATGAACTTGGCCCAGGCCTCGGGCGTCATGCCCGGCGACTGCTCGGCCAGGCGCGCCTGCATATCGGTGAACATCTGGATGTTCTTCTCCAGGTAGCTGCCCATGAAGCCCTGCATGGCATGGCCGTAAAAACGGATGATGTTGGCCAGCACCGCCTCGCTGAACATGGGCGCGCCGCCCGCCTCTTCTTCCAGGATGATCTGCAGCAGGATGCTGCGCGTGATGTCCTCGCTCGTCTTGGCGTCGCGCACCACCAGGTTCTCGCTCGCCATCACCAGTTGCTTGACCTCGGCCAGTGTGATGTAAGTGGACGTGGTGGTGTCGTAGAGGCGCCGGTTGGGGTATTTCTTGATCACGCGCTGCGCCGACTTGGCGGCGGATGCGGCTTGGGTTTCTGGCACGGAAGAGGCTCCTCGGGGATGACTGGGCAGCAGTGTTTTGCAGTGCAGCAGATTTTAGAGGGAGCACTCAAGGCTCCATGCAGAGGAATACCCTCAGAGCCCTTGCTGCAACGCAGCAACAGTGCAGCCATATCGTGCTACCGTTGGGTCTGTTTATTGCTCACAACGCACCTGAACATGACACCCACCACCGAATGGCTTGAGAACATCACTTACGACGAGCTGCAGGTAGGCCAGAGCGCAAGACTCTTGCGCACCCTGAGCATGGCCGACATCCAGGCCTTTGCAGCCGTTTCTGGCGACACCAACCCCGCCCACCTCAACAGCGACTACGCCAACGACACCTTGTTCCACGGGGTGATCGCGCACGGCATGTGGGGCGGCGCACTGATCTCCGCCCTGCTGGGCACACAGTTTCCCGGGCCGGGCACCATCTATGTGTCGCAGGACCTGCATTTCACCCGCCCGGTGCGCGTGGGCGACACCCTGACCGTGACCGCCACCGTACTGCGCAAAATCGAAGAGCGCAAGCAAGTGGAACTCGATTGCAAGGCCGTGAACCAGAAAGGCGAACCCGTGCTGCACGGCTTGGCCCGGGTGCTGGCGCCGCAGAAGAAGGTTCGCCTGCCCCAATCGCACGCGCCGCAGATCCAGCTCTTCGACCCGCAGGCGCGACTGCGCGACCTGCTGGCCATGGGCCAGGGACTGGCGCCAGAGCGCTGTGCAGTGGTGCACCCCTGCGACCCCGAGTCCCTGCGCGGCGCCATGGATGCGGCAGCCCACGGCCTGATCGCACCGGTGTTGATCGCCCCCGAAGCCCGCCTGCGCGCCATAGCCGAACAGGCAGGCATCAACCTGCACGGCGCCGAGATCCTGGCCGTGGAGCACAGCCACGCCGCAGCCGCCAAGGCCGCCGAGCTGGCGGCACTGGGACAGGTGGGCATGTTGATGAAAGGCAGCCTGCACACCGATGAGTTGATGCAGGCGGTGCTCGGGCAGCGTGCATTGCGCACCGGGCGCCGCATGTCGCATGTGTTCCGGTTTGACGTTCCGCTGTATCCCAAGCAGCTGCTGATCACCGACGCCGCACTCAACATCCGCCCCACCCTCGCGGAAAAAGCCGACATCATCAGCAACGCGATCGACTTTGCCCGCATCCTGGGCGTGGAAGTGCCGCGTGTGGCCATCCTCTCTGCGGTGGAGACCGTCAATCCCAGCATTCCCTCGACCCTGGATGCTGCAGCCCTGTGCAAGATGGCCGATCGGCGCCAGATCACTGGCGGCATCCTCGACGGCCCACTGGCCTTCGACAACGCCATCTCGATGCAGGCCGCACAGATCAAGGACATCAACTCACCGGTGGCGGGTCAGGCAGACATTCTGGCCGTACCCGACCTGGAGAGCGGCAACATGTTGGCCAAGCAACTGGACTACCTGGCTGGCGCTTCGAGTTCCGGCATCGTGCTGGGCGCCCGCGTACCCATTGCCCTGACGAGCCGCGCCGAAGGCCCCCAGGCCAGAGTGGCGTCCGCACTGCTGTCGCGGCTGGTGGCACACCACCGCTCCCGCACGGCGGCCAGTGAATCCTCGGTGGGCTGAAGGGCAGCAGCATGGCCATTCTCGCAGTCAACGCCGGCTCTTCCACGCTCAAGTTTTCGGTTCACCCCTTGCAGAACCAGGGGGTCCTCGACCCCGTTCTGATCGGCAACATCCAGGGTCTGGAACCCGCAGGCCAGCCCCGCATGGACTGGATCTGGCAGGGCCAACGCCACCAACGCGCACTGCCCACCATTGAAGGAACCCCCTTCGAGAGAGCGCTGCACGCGCTGCACGGGTTGCTGGCCGAACTGCCCGCCCTGCCCCCGCTGCGCGCCGTGGCGCACCGCGTGGTGCATGGCGGCCACCAGTACCAGCACAGCGTACGCATCACACCCGAGGTACTGCGTGCACTGGAGCAGCTCAACTCGCTGGCCCCGCTGCACCAGCCGCACAATCTGGCCGGCATCCGGGCCTTCACCGCGGCCTTTCCGGAACTGCCCCAGGTGGCCTGCTTTGACACGGCCTTTCACGCCACGCTGCCGCGCGAGGAATCCCACTACGCACTGCCCCAGACACTGGCGGACCAGGGCGTGCGCAGGTACGGCTTCCACGGGTTGTCGTACCAGTCCATCATGGGCACGCTGCAATCGTGCAGCGCACGGGCCCACGGGCGCACCCTCATGGCCCACCTGGGCAACGGCGCCAGCCTGTGCGCCACCCTACAAGGGCGCAGCCAGGCAACGACCATGGGGTTCTCGGCACTCGACGGGCTGGTGATGGGCACACGCTGCGGATCCATTGACCCCGGCGTACTGCTGTACCTGCTGGAGCAAGGCTGGGACCACGACCGCATTCAGGCCCTGCTGTACCGCCAGAGCGGCCTGCTGGGCGTTTCCGGCATTGCCGCCGACATGCGCACCCTGCGCGCCAGCACCGCGCCTGCAGCGCAGTTCGCCATTGAACTGTTCACACGGCGCGTGGTGCGTGCCACGGGTGAACTCAGCGCCTGCATTGGCGGACTGGATGTACTGGCCTTCAGTGGCGGCATTGGCGAGAACGACAGCCTGCTGCGCGCCGACGTGGCCCAGCGCCTGGCCTACCTGGGCGTGCGGGTGGATGCCACACTGAACGCACGGCCCGCGCATGGCCATGCAGCCTGGGCCATCCACGCACCGGACAGCGCCGTGGAAGTCTGGGTTGTACCCACCGACGAAGGCCGCGTGGCCGCAGCCGAAGCGGCTGCGCTGGTGCTGTGATGCGGTGATTCAGGGCCTGTGGGGTGTGAACAGGCCCACCCCAAAAGCCCAAACAAAAACGGGGTCTGCACGAATGCAGACCCCGGTGTTGGTAGGCGCGATTGGACTCGAACCAACGACCCCCACCATGTCAAGGTGGTGCTCTAACCAGCTGAGCTACGCGCCTGTGTTTGTTCGAGAGATGGGATTGTAGCAGCAAATTTGGCCCGTCTTGGCCAAATTGCAAAAAACCCGATGTCTGATCAACGCCTGCGCGCCGAGCGCACACCGGCCACGCTGGCCACGGTGCCCAGCACCTTGTTCAGACGGCCAGAATCGGCCACCTCGACGGTGAAGGTCATCCAGGCCGTGCCCTTGACCGATTGCGTCTGCACGCCGATCACGTTCATCTTTTCCTTGGCGAACACTTCCGAAATGTCGCGCAGCAGGCCCTGGCGGTCGGCCGCCTCGATGGCCACATCCACCGGGTACACCGAACCCACGGCGCCCTTGGGCACGCCCCACTCCACGTCAATGACACGCTCGGCGCTGCGTGCAGCCATTTCGCGGAAGTTGCTGCAATCCGCACGGTGGATGCTGACGCCCTTGCCTCGCGTGACAAAGCCCCGGATATCGTCGGGCGGCGCAGGCTTGCAGCACTTGGCCAGCTGCGTCATGAGCGATTCAACGCCCACCACCAGAACCCCGCCCTTGGGGGTGCTGCCGGTATTGCGCGACTTCTTGAGCAGCAGGTAGTCGTCGGGCGGCAGCGAGGGCTCGGGTGGGCGCAGCACCGTTTCGATGTTGCGCAGCGAAAACTCGTCCTTGCCCACCACTTCAAAC
>JAGNPA010000174.1 GCA_017989885.1 Aquabacterium sp. | reverse complement strand
ACAGCAGTACGTTGAGCATCAGCCGCCCCATCGAGGTGGCCGAGTTGATCTGCTGGGTGACGGCGCTGAAGCTGACCCGGTGGCGGTCGAACACATCGACCATCCGCGCAAAATCGGCCAGCGAGCGTGACAGGCGGTCGATCTTGTAGACCACCACGATGTCGACCTTGCCAATCTGGATGTCAGCCATCAGGCGGCGCAGTGCGGGCCGTTCCATATTGCCACCAGAGAAACCGCCATCGTCGTAATCATCGGCCACGGCGATCCAGCCCTCGTGGCTCTGGCTCTTGATGAAGGCGTGCCCTGCTTCTTTCTGGGCATCGATGGAATTGAAGGACTGGTCCAGCCGTTCGTCGCTGGAGACGCGGCAGTACACCGCGCAGCGCTTGGGTGGCACGAGCAACGGCGCGTTCATTGAGCATCCCCCTTGCCGCCCCGCAGACCAAAGAACTTCGGCCCATTCCAGCGCGTGCCGGTGATGTGGCGCGCTGCCGCCGACAGGCTCTTGAACACCTGGCCATCCAGGGCATACAGACCATCGGGCGTGACCGTCACGCGGTACTCGCGTTCATCCCATTCCCGGATCAGCGTGGTGCCGGGCATCAGCAGGGTCTGCGCGCTACGACCGGCGGCGGATTTGATCTTGGAATGCTTGGCACCGGCCTCGACCAGCATCTTGCGGATGTTGGTGGGCAGCGCGCCGTAGGCTAGCTCCTGGATGCGGTAGGCCAGACGCGATTCCACGTAGTTGCGATTGCGGTGACTGGGCCGCCGGGGAAAGTGCTGATCCCACAGCGCCCAGAGCTCGGGCATTGGGAGATTGGGCAACGCTGCCAACTGTGCCGAGATGGTGAGTTGCTGTTCGCCAGCCATCGTCAGTCCTCCCAGATCGCGGTGCCACCGAGCGTGATCCACAGGCGGGTATCGTCAACGGTCGCCATTTCGCGATTGGCCACGCCACTGGCGCGGTAGGTGCCGGATTTGCCAGTGAACCAGTAAGTGTGGCCATCGTGCTGTACGCGGTAGGGCCCAGCGTGGTCGAAATCGGCTTCGATGGTCATCACGCCGCGCGGGCGCTGGTTGGTGTCGGTGACCTGCACGCGCAGGGTTTGGTGGGTGCTCATTGCTTTCTCCGAGAGTGGTTTGCGGACCTCCATGAACGCGCTGTGGCGACCAGAAGCCAAGTCAAACCGCGCTCTGTTCAACGTCGTCGACCTGACCTGTCGCCACGTCGAAACGCTCTCCCAGCAGCGTCTGCGGTTTGCCGGTGCGCCGGTCCTTGATCCCCAGGATGTAGATCTCGCCGTCCCACACCCCGCACGCCACGTCGGTGTCTTCAGCGTTGGCGGGAAGCAACCAGCCGGTGATGCCCTCGGGCAGTTGCAGCAGATCCTCCGGCGTGTGGATCGGCCAGCGCATCGACTCCTGGTGTCGGTCGGCAAACTGCAGAATCTCTGGCGGTGTGCCGGGGAAGTTGTCTTGGCTGAGGATCGGAATCCATGCCAACAGCTGCCCGCTGGCGAGCCAGCTCTGCACGCGCTGTGCGACCTCAGGGTCGTAGTGGGCTAAGGGCTGGCCGGGGACGGTGTTGTTGGTCATCGTGGTGTTCATTTGATTTCCTTGAAGGCTGGTAACCCGGCACGGCACCGGGCGGTAACCGGGGTGGTAACTGGTAACCCTGTTTCGGGGCCTGTCACTGGCGGGGGAGCGCGCTCGCGCCCCCCGTATTGCGTTTTGGCGAGGAAGGACCCATTTCGCCTGGGGTGCAGTGCCTCAGGTCTGGATCGTGACCACGGTGGCACCGCCGAAGGGCGACTCCGGAGGACGCTTGCGCGGCGGGTTCGGATCGGGGGCATAGATCGGACGGTCGTCGCTGGCAGCGCCAGGGTGATACACACGCAGGGTTCCTGCAGGAATTCCGGCTTCAGTCAGTTGCTGATTGATCTGACGCGACAGCACATCGTCACCACGGCGGAACTGGCGATTCAGGTCCACCAGATCGTCATAAGCGACGCCTTCGATCAGGTTGGGCAGCAGGTCGCCATCGTTGGTCTTGCCGATCAAGGACATCTCGTAACCGCTGCGGCGATCACCCTGGACGCTGTAGTGGTTCAGCTGAAACGTGCTCTTCAGTCTGGACTCGATCGTCCTCATCTCCCGCCACGCCTGCACGAAGGCACGCGCAGCCGTCAGCATCCGCTGTGCACTAGGCTCGAACAGCCGTTTCATTTCCTGGTGGATGAAGCTCTCATCCACATCGCCCGCCATTTCAGCAGCGAGGTCCTTGATGTACTGCTCCAGGGCCTTGACCCGTGCCGGTGCCTCTAGCGCTTGCTGGGTGGCCGCGTGGCGTGCAGCCTGCTCGGCCGCCAGGTCTTGCGCGTGGTCGCGGTCAAAGCGCGCCAGGGCATCCTGGTCATCCATCGCCACCAGCACTTCGCGGCGCACCGACCAGATCAATTCGGGTTCGGGCTGCGGGTCCCAGCCGTTGACGATACGGCGTGCGGCCACCAAGGCATCAATGGCGCGCTGGTATTGCTGATTGTGGGTCTGCAGTTGCTGAAGCATCCCGGCCAGGGCCTCCAGATCGCAGATATCGTCGGCAGGACTGCTTGGTACAGATTCCGAGGTCGCGGGGGTCGGGGGCTCAATGGCCGGAACGGCGGGCTTGGCAGGTGACTTCTTGACAGTGGTTTTGAGTTGAGAAAGCAGGCTCATGGTGGCTCCAATGGGTTGATGTTTCAGACATGCAGGGCGGATGGGTAGCGCGGGTCGCCGGGACGCACGGTCGTGCTGATCCACAGGTGTGGACCGACCTGCTTTTTGATGCCGACCGGTGCGCCGGGACGTGGATTGACGGCAGCAATGACTTGCCAGCCGTCTGTCGCTTGAGATGCCGTGACCGAGGTGTTTGCTGGCTTGGACGGCAACACTGACGATGACGGCGTAGGAAGGCCGAGGGCCTTGGCCCAGATGGGGTGCAAATTGGAATTACTCACGGTGAGCTCCATATCGAGTGCCACCCTCGATGCCGGGTGGCGTGGCAGGATTGGTTTGGGAACGGGTCTGGGCAATGCGCCATCGCGCGCCCTCACGGCTGTGGCCGAGATGGGTGATGTCGATGCCCTTGGCGCGGTAGGCCGGGGCGATGCGGCGCAACTGATCGGACAGGCCCTTGGGTGAGCGCGGCCAGCTGCTGCGGTCGGGGATGCTGTGGGTGTTCAGCAGGTCGTAGAGCTGGCCGACGGTGCCCTGCCAGTTCAAGGGCAGCACACGGTCCGCGAGGTACTTGTCCAGTGCCTGCGCGACGGCGTTGCTTTCCAAGGCCCGGTCGATGCCCGCGCGCACGAGTTCGGCGTACTGCTGCTGGAATTCACCAGCGGCGAAGCCCAAGGCGCGCGCCACTGCCTCGCCCAGCCGTTCGTAATCGGCCATGCGCTGCTTCTGGGTCAGCTTGACCGTCGGAAGGATGGCCAGTGCCGCTGAGAACAGATCGAGCAGCCCGGCGAACACCTTGGGTTGATCACGTTCCCAGCCTGCGTGGGTGTCTGCATCGTCGCGCCGGGCATCAGCCGGGATGGTAGGTAGATCAACGTGAATCACCCGGTCGATCAGGTCGGGTCGCGTGGCGACCACGGCGATGCCGTTGAGCACCACCGGCCGCTTGGTTTCCATGACGTGCTCTTCGCCATTGGTGTAGAGCTGGCGCGAGGCAAAGCCACCACCAGTGGCCAGGGTGCAAAAGGCATCCTGCTGCTCGGGCGTGAGGCCAGAGAGGTTCTCGTAGCTGACCAGCCAGTTGTTGGCGGCGGCGACGAACACGTCCTCCACCGTCTTGGGCCGCCCGCGCAGCATCACCTTGTTGGGATCGACCAGGCTGCGCAGCACGGATTGCGTGGTGGACTTGGCTGAGCCTTGTTCGCCTACCAGCTCAAGCACCGGGAAAGGGGTGTCCGGACGGAAGCAGTCCAGCAGCCACGCCAGCACCATCACGCGGCTGTGTACCGGGATGTTGGTGTGCTGCCAGAGCAACCCGACATCGCTATGGGCCACCGGCATCGGCAGCGGGCGCATCGAATGCGTGCGGGTGAAGTACACCGGCGACTCGTTCACCACCCGCCAGCCCTGGGGGGTGACGTGTATGGCCTGCCACTGCTCATCGGCCAGATCGATCAGGTAGCCGTCGTCGCAGCGGGCGGCGCGGACGTGGACTTCGATCTCGTCACCGTCGTTGATACCTGCGGCGGCGAGCGTGGCCAGTGCCGACTTCATCGTGGTCTCCGGCACGCCCATTTCCTTGGCACGCCAGTACGCGGCCCGAAGCCATTCCTCGAAGCCTGACGAATACACGCGCCACACTTCGCGCCGACTGGGCATGGGAATCACGGCCACCGCATTGCGATCCGCGTCGTGGTGCAACTGGCACTGCGCTCGGGCCAGCGCCACCAGTTCATCAAGCGCGCTCGCGTCGTCATCGCTGCCGGGCAGTTCATCGCGCACCAGCTTGTCGAGGACCGTCACCGAGCAATCGCGATTGGCCTTCTTGGCGGCGTGGCGCAGGCGCAAGTAGCCGGGCAGGTCCGTGGCCTTGAGGATCGAGAAGGCGCGCACCACGTCTTCCTCGGCCAACACGCCCACGTCATCGACCAGACGGACCAGTGCCGCCTCGATCACCGCGATCGGGTCGGCATCGGGCGTTGGGCTGGGTTCGCCACTGACGTCATCAACGATCACGGCCTCGCCAGCCATCTCGACCGGGTGACGGTCGTGATGGTGGTGACGGTCGTTCTCTACTGCTCCGTCCGGAGAAGGGATGGGCGCGCTCATCATCACCGCCCGAATCAGCGAGAGCGTTCGATGAGATTGCGAATGTCTTCAGCGCGCCAGACCGTGGTCTTACTGCCGAGTTTGATGCCTTGGGGGAATTTGCCTTCCCGGATACCCGCCCACCAGGCCGAACGGCTGATGGGGATCAGGGACAGAATCTGCGGCAACCGAACGAAGCCGGTTTCGGGCAGAGCAGGAC
>JAGNPA010000173.1 GCA_017989885.1 Aquabacterium sp. | reverse complement strand
CTTGCGGGTCATCAGCTCGCAAAAACGGGCGTGAGACTGGATGGGCGCGCCCGCGCGCACCGCCTCACGCGCAGGGGCGGGCGCAGCGGCGGCGGCCGACATCAGCGCACTGAGGCTGAACAGCCAGGCAAATGAACGAAATGCGAGCATGATGGCCGATGATACCGGCATCACGTCTCCCACGCCATGCGTCGCGTTCAGCGCGCCAGCGCCTTGAGGGCCTGCTTGATGCCCTCGCTCACCGACACATCGGTCGGCAGCGCCTTGAGGGCCAGTTGCGCCTCCTTGTCGGAGTAGCCCAGGGCAATCAGGGCCTGCAAGATGTCGGTCTGCGCGTCGCTGACCGCACTCCAGTCGGGCGTGGCCAGCACCGGGGCCATCTTGCCCTTGAGCTCCAGCAGCAGGCGCTCGGCGGTCTTCTTGCCGATGCCCGGCACCTTGACCAGGCGGCTGGTGTCTTGCGCCGCCACGGCCTGGGCCAGCTCCTCGGTGTTCAGGCCCGAGAGCAGCGCCAGCGCGATGCGCGGCCCCACGCCACTGATCTTGATCAGCTCGCGGAACGACGCCCGCTCGGTGGGCGTGAGAAAGCCATAGAGCAGCTGCGCGTCCTCGCGCACGATGAACTGGGTCAACAGCGTGACCTTGGCACCGAGCTCGGGCAGGTTGTAGAAGGTGCTCATGGGCACCTGCACTTCGTAGCCGACGCCGTTGACGTCCACCAGCACAAAGGGGGGTGCCTTTTCGGACAGCACCCCGGTCAGTCGAGAGATCATCGCAGCAGTTTAGCGGCGGAACAGACCCAGACGCTGCGCTTCCAGCGCTGCTTCGGCCCGTGACGACACATTGAGCTTTCGGTAGATCTGCTTGACGTAGTCGGCAATGGTGTGGCGCGACAGGTTGAGCTGCACGCCGATCTCAGGCAGTGTGAAGCCCTTGGCGACGCGCAGCAGCACCTCGTTTTCGCGGTCGGTCAGCTGCACGTGCGGCGTCACGTTGTCGGGCTCGCTCATGTGTTGCTGCTGGCGGGCCTGCGTCGTGAAGTACTGGATCACGCGGCGGGCGATCGAGGGCGACAGCGGGGGCTCACCCTGGCTGATGCGCTGCAGCTGTTCGGAGAGCTGCTCGCGCGACTGCTCCTTGAGCAGGTAGCCAAACGCGCCGGCCTGCAGGGCGGGGAACAGGTGATCGTCGTCTTCGTGGATGGTCACGACCACCGACTGGGCTTCGGGCTGCTTCTCACGCAGGGCCTGCACCACCTCCACACCGGAGCCATCGGGCAGCCCCAGATCGAGCATGGCCACATCGAAGCGCACGGCATTGACCAGCTCCAGCGCGTCGTGGATGCGGGATGCCTCGCTGATCTGGGCGTCCGGGAACACCTGCAAGGCCAGGGCTTTGAGCCAGGCGCGGATCTCGGGCAGATCTTCAAGAAGAAGAATTTGCTTCATGGGGTGTGACCTCTCTCTACGGATGGAACGTGCGCGCTCACTGACTGCGCACGTGATCCACCATGTGCGACGCCAGGGCGGACCCTGGATGCTGCATGGTGGCGACTTCAAGGGGCAGCGTCAGGCGGATGATGGTCCCGAAACCGGGGCCGGACTCCACCAGACACTGTCCACTGAGCTGTTTGGCGCGGTGCTTCATGCTGGTCATACCATGACCGCGGTCGGTGCGGTCATCCAGGGCCAGCTCGATGCCCTTGCCGTTGTCCTGGATCACCAGCACGAAGTCGTGCAGGTCCAGGTGCACCTCGGCCGACACGATCACGTGCGAAGCGCCGCTGTGCTTGATGACGTTGCTAACCGCTTCCCGCAGGATGCGCGTGGTCTGCACATAGGTGCGCGACGACAGCGGCTCTTCGATGATGTCGTTGGGGTTGCGCCATTCGCACTCGATGCCGGCCTGGCGCAGGCGCGAGACCACCTCGGCGCGCCAGTCGGCCAGGGCGTCGGACAGCACCATGGGCCGCCCGGTCAGGCCGCGCACCGACAGACGCATCTCTTCCAGCGCCTCGCGCGCCAGCGTCGAGATGCGGTCGTTGTTGCTGGTGTGGACGATGGTCAGCAGCTTGGCGCCCAGGTCGTCGTGCAGGTCGGAGGCGATGCGCTTGCGCTCCTTCTCGGCCACCTGCTCGGCGCGCAGCTCGGCGATCTGGTTGAAGTTGCGCTCCATCTCGGCCGTGACCTCCTTGACGCGCTGCTCCAGCTTGGCCTTGGCGCCTTGTGCCGCCTGCAAAGCCTTGGCGTAGACCTGCATCAGGCGGATGGCCACCGCCGCGTACAGCACCGGCATCACGAAGTGGGTCACGTGCACGCCCCACAGCTTGATCCAGCCGAACTGGTAGGACAGCTCGATGCCCAGCACCGCCACGACCACGCCCATGATCACCGACATCAACCAGAACTCGGGGCGACGCCGCTTGCCGGCCGCCAGCAGGAAGTAGCTGATGCCGGCACAGATCTCGATGGCAAAGATGGGGTACCAGAGGCTCACCCCCAAGAAAATGCGGTCAAAGCCCAGCCACAGCAGGGTCAAGGGCACCAGCGCGCACTGCGCCCACAGCCAGGCGCGCACGCGCCACATCCACACGGCGCTGATCATCGGCTGGGCCCGGGCACCCGCGTAGCACAACACAAACTGCACCGCACAGCCCACCAGCGGGGCAAACATCATGGCAATCAGCACCTCGACCGTGGCATTGGGCGCCGGCAGCTCGGTCAGCCAAAAGCGCGCCGTGGCCAGCGACCAGCCCGTGGTCAGCAGGCCAAAGTACATCAGATAGTCCAGGCGACGGATCCAGGCCAGCCCCAGCGCGAACAGCCCCATCACCGCCAGGATGCCGCCCAGCACGCCAGCGAGGGTCGACGTCCAGAACTCCTGGTCCTCGGCCAACTCGCGGATGTCGGCCAGGGCGCCGACGCGCACCGACGCCAGGCCACCGGCGCGCTGGCGGGCCGCCACCTGCTCCAGCGGATAGCCCACCACCTTGAGGTCGAGCACATTGCCCCGCGCCTTGAGCAGCGCAGAAGGCAGGGTGACGACGTGGGAGCGATAGCAATGGCGGGCATAGGGATCGGTCATGCGGCCACCACGGTAGAGCACCTCGCCATTGAGGTGCACCTCGACGTTGGAGCAGGCCCGCTCGATGTAGATTGCCCGCAGGTTCTCGCCCGCGTCACGGGCGGCGACGCCCTCCAGCTGGAAGCGATACCAGATGCCGCCTTCGTGGCGCGGGTGGTTGACCGCCCACTCGTCGGGCAGGGCCACCATCCGCCCCGTCGCCCCTTCAGGAAAGTGCTCGGCGTTGCTGGGCACCACCCAGGCTTGGCGCAAGGACTGGACCCCCACCCCCACCAGGTTGCCGGTGGCCGGATGGCTCAGGCGCACGGCTTCGCGGTTGAGCAGCAGCAGGCCCCAGCCCACCGACCCGGCCAGCAACAGCCCCATGAACAATGCCATCCAGAACAGGCGCCGCGAGACGCCGCCGGTGCGCTCGGGCGCGGCATCGCTACCCCCCTCTTCGGCGGTGCTCCACTCCTGACGGAAGCGGCGGGCCCAGGATTGCCACCCGCGATACGACATGCTCAAAACGACTCCTGCTCCGGCACGGCTGGCGTGCGCTACAAAGATCGATTGATTTTCGCAAGAGATGTCGCCCATTGACGCGCACGGCAAGCGACAATTTGCCTGCTTTCGCTCATAACAGGCCTCCATGCAACTGCGCCACAGCTTTTCACCCCCGGATAACTCCCGACTTGCACATCTGTGCGGATCGCTGGACGAACATCTGCGCACGATCGAAGCGGCCTTCAATGTGACGCTGAGCCGGCGTGGCGAGCACTTCCGCATCGAGGGCGCGCGCGGCGTGCCGCAGCAGGTCGTCGAGTTGCTGGAATCCCTCTATGCGCAATGCGCGCGACCGCTGAGCGCCGAGATGGTGCAGCTGGCCATCACCTCCGTGCTGGCGGCCCGGCAACGCACCCTGCAGCCCAAACGCGGCAGCGCCAGCGAGGCGGCCCCGCCCCTGCCCGACGAAGGCACGGACGGCCCCACCCTGCACACCCGACGCGCCGACCTGCAAGGCCGCACGCCCAACCAGGTCAGCTACCTGCGCCAGGTGCTGGGCCACGACCTGACCTTCGGCATCGGCCCGGCTGGCACGGGCAAGACCTTCCTGGCGGTGGCCTGCGCGGTGGACGCACTGGAGCGCAGCAGCGTGCAGCGCATCATCCTGACGCGTCCGGCCGTAGAGGCGGGTGAGCGCCTGGGCTTCCTGCCCGGCGACCTCACCCAGAAGGTCGATCCCTACCTGCGCCCACTGTACGACGCGCTCTATGACCTGATGGGCTTTGACCGCGTGACCAAGGCGTTTGAGAAAGGCCTGATCGAGATCGCGCCGCTGGCCTTCATGCGTGGGCGCACCTTGAACCACGCCTTCATCATCCTGGACGAGGCGCAAAACACCACGCCCGAGCAGATGAAGATGTTCCTCACCCGCATCGGCTTTGGCTCGCGCGCGGTGGTGACGGGTGACGTCAGCCAGATCGACCTGCCCCGTGGCGCGCGCAGCGGCCTGATCGAGGCCGAGCGCATCCTCAAGCGGGTCAATGGCGTGGCCTTCACCCGCTTCACCTCGGCCGACGTGGTGCGCCACCCGCTGGTGCAGCGCATCGTCGAGGCCTATGACGCGGCCCAGGCCAGCGAGCCGGACGCCCCGCGCACTGGCCGCACGCCCCGTGCCACCGAGCGCCCCGGCACCGCGGTGCCCGAGTCCGACCTGCCCACGTTATGAAACCGACCCTGACCCTGAGCCTGCAATTCGCTGACAAGCGCCACCGCGACCAGCTGCCCCGCCACAAGGTGGCCCGCTGGCTGAAAGCCGCGCTGGAGAGCGATGCGGAGTTGACCGTGCGCATGGTGGACGCCGAAGAGGGCCAGGCCCTCAACCGCGACTACCGCCAGAAGGACTACGCCACCAATGTGCTGACCTTCGACTACACGCAAGAGCCGGTGGTCATGGCCGACCTGATCCTGTGCGC
>JAGNPA010000172.1 GCA_017989885.1 Aquabacterium sp. | reverse complement strand
CCCAGGCCGAACAGCATCAGCAGGCTGCTGAACAGGTTGTAGATCGTGACGAACAGGCCCACCGTGGCCATGACGTAGTTGGTTTCGCCACCGTTGACGATGCGGCTGGTCTCGAACAGGATCAGGCCGCAAGACAGCAGGACCACCATGCCGGACACGGCCAGGCTCAGGGCCGGCACTTCAAAGAAGATCGCGCCCAGGCCCAAGGCCACCGCCACCAGCATGCCGATCATGAGGAACTTGCCCATGAAGCTGAAGTCGCGTTTGGTCGTCAGGGCAATGGCCGACAAGCCCAGGAACGCCGCCGCCGTGGCCGCCAGGGCATTGGTGATCGTGGCGCTGCCGCCTGGCATGCTCATGACGGCGTTCAAGGTGGGGCCCAGGGTGTAGCCCATAAAGCCGGTCAAGGCGAACACGGCCAGCACGCCCTTGCCACTGTTGGCGGTCTTGTTGACCAGGAAGAACAGGCCGTAAAAGCCCACCAGGGTCACCAGAATGCCGGGGTGCGGCAGATTCAGGCTCATTGCCACGCCAGCGACCAGGGCGCTGAACGCCAGGGTCAGGCCCAGCAGGGCATAGGTGTTGCGCAGCACACGTTGGGCGCTGACGGGCGTCACCGTGGTGACGTCGCCTGCGGACGGGAACGAGCGCAGTTCGGATCGGATGTCGTTGGACATGGCGGAACTCCTTGCAGAAAACCAGTGGTACCGGAAACGGACCACGACACCCCGCACTGTACGCAGGCCGATGTTTCGCGTAAATTCGGTTTTTTGATGTCAACATGTCGATGAAACCGATATGAACTACAAGCACCTGCTCTATTTCTGGACCGTGGCACGCCTCGGTGGCGTCGTGAAGGCGGGCGAGCATCTGCACGTCACGCCGCAGACCATCAGCGGCCAGATCCAGCTGCTGGAAGAGCAGATCGGGCGGCCGCTGTTTCGCAAGAAAGGCCGCAAGCTGGAGATGACCGAAACCGGCCAGCTCGCTTTCAGCTACGCACAGGACATCTTCAACCTGGGCGCCGAGCTGGAGCAGGTGGTGCGCCAGCCCCAGGGGGCCTTGCGCCCGGTCGAGCTGCGCGTGGGCAATGCCGACGCGGTGCCCAAGCTGGTGGTGACCCGCCTGCTGGAGCCGGCCATGACCCAGGCCCAACCCTTCAAGGTCATCAGCCGTGAAGGCAAGCTCGACAGCCTGCTGGCCGAACTGGCCGTGCACCGCCTCGATCTGGTCCTGTCCGACATTCCCCTGCCGCCGGCCCTGAGCGTGACCGCCTTCAATCACCGCCTGGGGGGCTCGAACGTGGGCTTTTACGCCAGCGCGGCCCTGGCCGAACGCGCCAGTGGGCCGTTCCCGGCCTGCCTGGACGGCTTGCCTCTGCTGGCGCCGGGTGCCGATTCGGCCATGGGTGTGCGCCTGACGCAGTGGCTGGGCAAGCACAAGCTGCGTCCCCGCGTGGTGGGCGAGTTTGACGATGGCGCGCTGGTGACCGAGCTGGGCAAGCAGGGTCATGGGGTCTTCGTGGCGCCCATGGTGCTGGACCAGGAGGTGCGCACGCAGTACGGTGCGCGCCTGCTGGGCGAGGCCACCGACCTGATCGAGGAGTTCTATGTGATCACCGTCGAGCGACGCATCACCCACCCCGGCGTGGCCGCGATCACCCAGGCGGCCCGCGCCGGGCTGTTCGCCGCCTGGAACCGTTGAGGTCCAGAGCGCGCACAGTTGGGGTTAACCTTGGCGAATGACTGGATTGTTTGACCAAGAACTGGCGCAACTGCGCGCCGCCCACCTGGCCCGCCAACGCCGCCAGGTGATCCCCCTGAAAGCGCCTGCCGATCTGTCGGCCGACGAAGAGGACCTGCGCGGCACCCATTACCTGATCGACGGGCGGCCCCGCCTGTCTTTCGGCAGCAACGACTACCTTGGGCTGTCCCAGCACCCGGCGGTCATTGAGGCCGCGCAGCAGGCGGCCGCCCGCTACGGCGTGGGCGCGACCGCTTCCCCGTTGGTCTGCGGTCACAGCCCGGCCCACGAGGCTCTGGAAACCGAACTGGCCGCCTTGGTGGGCTTGCCGCGGGCCTTGTACTTCTACGCGGGCTACGCGGCCAATGTCGGCATCATCCCGGCGCTGGTGGGCAAGGGCGATGCGGTGTTCTCCGACGCGCTCAACCATGCCTGCCTGATCGATGGCATCCGCCTGTCCCGCGCCGAGTTGCATGTGGTCCCGCACGCCGATCTGGCGGCGCTGGCGCAGGCGCTGCAGGCCAGTACCGCCCGCCGCAAGCTGGTGGTGACCGATGCCGTGTTCAGCATGGACGGCAACGTGGCCAACGTGCCGGCCTTGATGGCCTTGTGCGAGCGCTTTGATGCCTGGCTGATGATCGACGACGCGCACGGCTTTGGCGTGCTGGGCGAGCATGGCGAGGGCACCTTGTCGTACCACGGCATGGCCGGACGCGAGGGCGTGGCGCCCGCCTGGCAGGGCCGCATGGACCGCCTGATCTACATGGCCACCTTGGGCAAGGCGGCCGGGGTGGCCGGCGCGTTCGTGGCCGGCGAACCCAGCATGGTCGAGTGGGTGCTGCAAAAAGCGCGCACCTACATGTTCGCCACCGCCACCCCGGCCATGATCGCCGAAGCCTTGCGCGCCAGCGTGCGCGTCATGCAGGAGGAGGGCGGGCGTCGCGATCACCTGCGGGCGCTGCAGGCGCGCCTGCGCGAAGGCGTCGCCAAGGCGGGGCTGCCCTGGCAGCTGATGCCCTCCGACACCGCGATCCAGCCCTTGATCATTGGCAGCAATGAGGACGCCCTGGCGGTGATGGCGAAGCTGGATGCACAAGGCGTGTGGGTGCCGGCCATCCGTCCGCCCACCGTGCCCGAGGGGACGGCGCGCCTGCGCATTTCGCTGTCGGCCGCCCACACGCTGGAACAGGTGGATCAGTTGTGCCGAGCTTTGGCTCAGGCGGTGGTGTAGCCGAACAGCTTGGCGCGGTTCAGACTCAACATCACGTCGCCACGCGGTACCGAGGCCGTGACACGGAACTCGGCTTTCGCCGTATCGCGCATCTTCGAGTCAGGAAACACCCAACCGTCGGCGCTGATCAAGCTGTGCACCTGAGGTGTGGCAGCGGTGTCGCCCTTGCGCACGACCACGGCCGTGTCCCCATTGGTTAGCTTGACGAAGCTGCCAGGGGGGTAGAGGCCCATCTCCTTGATGATGGCGGCCGCGTAGGGATTGTCGGCACCGCCGGCCTTTACGAACAACTCGCGCGCGGCGATGTTGACGGGCTGGGCCACACGCGAGGAGCGCGGGCTGATGCGTGCCATGTACACATCGGCGTAGTGCACCATGCAGGCCAATTGACTCAGGTCGGTGCGGTCTTGCGGAACGTCTCTGCCATCGAGGGTCACGTGATGCTGCTCCACCGTGCGTAACCAATCCTGGCATGTCACGTTGGCAGCCTCCAGAATCTCTCGCCCCCGCTGTGGATGGCTGTCGATCTCGATACGCTGCTTGGCGGTGAGTGGCGTGGTCTGCAGTGACAGCACATTTTGCAAGTCCAGCATGGCGATGTTCATGGTCAACGCGGCCCGGATCAGCGTCAGTCGGTCTGATTCGCTCCAGCCGAGGCGCCCGGCCGCCAAGCCGGCCACAAAGGCGGTTTGCAATGAGTGCGCAATGGCGTAGCCCATGGTTTCGCCATGCATCATCTCGAAGGTGCCAATTTCCTGATCCTGCTGCATGGCCCAATGGATCACACCCGCGAGCTCGCTCAGATCTTGCGCGAATCGGGGGTTGTCCTTGTGCTGGCGCAGCAGCATGCCCGTTCGCTTGAGGATGCTGCTCCACAGCAGGAAGGGGTCCTTGGGTTTCTCCGACATGTCTGCTTCGTTTCGACTGATCTCGAGCGGGTCCAGGGGTACACATGCATCTCAACCACCGGTCGAGAGGGTGTTGCACGCACCATGGTAACGGCTGATCGCGAAATCGTCGCCCTGACGCTGGCATCCGTCTGGAAATGCCGCGCGGCTGGCGTTCAGGCGGTGGCGTAGCCGAACAGCTTGGCGCGGTTCAAGGTCAGCATCACATTGCCGCGCGGAACCGAAGCGGTGACCTTGAACTCGGGCTTGGCCGTGTCGCGCAGCTTCGAGTCTGGAAAGGCCCAACCATCGGCACTGATCAGACTGTGCACCTGTGGGGTGACCGCCGTTTCGCCTTTGCGCACGACCACGGCCGTGTCGCCATTGGCCAGCTTCACGAAGCTGCCTGGTGGATAAATGCCCACCTCCTTGATGATGGCCGCAGCATAAGGGTTGTCCGCACCTCCGGCTTTCATGAACAGGTCACGGGCGGCCACATTCACGGCTTGCGCCGCACGGGTGGCGCGCGGACTGATGCGGGCCAGATAGACGTCTGTGTAATGCACCATGCAGGCCAGTGGACTGATGTCGGTTCGGTCTTTGGGGATATCTCTGCCGTCCACGGTCACGTGGTGCTGCTCGACGGTGCGCAACCAGTCCTGACAGGTGACCTGGGCCGCTTCCAGCATGGCGCGTCCTCGCTGGGGGTGGCTGTCGATGTCCGCACGTTGAGCGGGTGTCAAGGGAGTTGTCTGTGTCGCCAGGGTGTTCTGCAGGTCCAGCATGGCGATGTTCATCGTCAATGCAGCCCGGATGAGCGCGAGCTTTTCGCTGTCGCTCCAGCCCAGCCGCTCAGCGGCCAGGCTGGCCACGAAGGCGGTCTGCAGAGAGTGAGAAACGGAGTAGCCCGTCGCGCCGCCATGCATCATCTCGAAGGTGCCCACTTCCTGGTCGGCTTGCATGGCCGCGTGGATTTGGCCTGACAGGTCGGTGATGTCTTTGGCGAACTGCGGGTTGTCGTGGAACTGGCGCAGCAGAGCGCCTGCGCGCTTCAGGATGTCACCCCACAACGAGAACGGGTCTTTGCGTTTCTCGGGTGCATAACTGGACTTTTGAGCGGCCTCATACTCGTCCTGATCCACGTACATGCCGCGCGCCAGCAGGGCGTCGATCTGGTCCTGACTGGTGAGCAC
>JAGNPA010000171.1 GCA_017989885.1 Aquabacterium sp. | reverse complement strand
ACGGGCAGGCTGCCCAGCATCACGCCAAAGCGCAGCAACTCCAGTTGCGGCGGGTAGTAAGTGGGGTCGACGCTGGAGAGCACCCCCATGGCGGCGCCCAGCAACACCATCGCCAGCACGCCGTTCATGACGGACAGGCGGGGCGCGTGGGTGTACATGCCGAACACGATCACCAGGGCGATGAGCACCAGCACCATGCCCCGCTCGGAGGGGTCGAGCGTGATGTAGGCAAAGGAGATGGCCAGCAGGGCATACAGGTTCTGCAGCACCATCAACCCTGGGTCACGCCAATGGCGGGTGACGCCGCTGCGCACCAGCACGTAGAAAATCAGATGGGCCGGGAAGGTGACGATCGTCAGGATCTGGGGGCCGAAGGGCAGCATCATGCCGACCGTGGCGGCATGGGCAGCCGCAGCGCAGCAGATGGCATACATGACGGCGCACAGCAAGATGATGCTGGTGTGACCTCGCGTGTGACGATCCGGGCCCAGGATGGCCAGGGCGCTGCGCTGCAGGGCGTCCATCAGGCGATCGGGGCCGCTTTCGGCAACGGTCAACTCAGTCATCTGCACTCCTCAGGCGGGGAAGGCCGGTGGCGGCACGGGGTTGCCGAACAGGCTGGGCGTCAGCACAGGGGCCCAGACCGAGCGATTGCGCCCGGAGGCCTTGGCCTGGTACATCGTCTTGTCGGCGCGCTCGACCACTTGATCGATGGTGTCTTCGGGCTCGGCCTGCACCAGGCCGGCAGAAAAGCTCATCTGCAAGGTGGGGTGGTCGGGCAAGCGCCAGGCGTTCAGGGCCTTGCGCAGGCGCTCCAGCGAGGCGTGGGCCTCGTTCAGACGTGTCTGGGGGAACAACACCAGGAACTCTTCGCCGCCCCAACGCCCCACCTGATCGACCGCCCGCAGGTGCTGACGCGCCAGATCGGCAAAGCCTTTCAGCACCGCGTCGCCAGTGGGGTGGCCGTGGCGGTCGTTGACCTGCTTGAAGTGGTCGAGGTCGATCAAGGCCACACACCACTGTGTGCCGTGGCGCTCGGCCAGTTGGCGCTCCGCCTCCAGGCCTTCGAGCATGACGCGGCGGTTCAGCAGACCGGTCAACTGGTCGAGGGTGGCCATTTGTCGAACGGTCAGCACGGTCTTGCGCAGCTCCTTGGCTTGCTCGCTGATCTCGGTGCGGATGTCGCTCACCCACTTGCCCACCAGGGAGAGCAGCAGCAGGCTGGCGCCGCCGACCATCAGGTGCGTGACCCCTTTGGTGAGCATGCCCACGCTGGTGTCACGCCAGTCGACCCAGGCAAAGGCGCCGCACAGCATCAAGGTGGCCACCACGCCCAGACCCAGCACCTGTTTGGGACGCAGGCGCAGCATGGCCACCACAATGACCTGGGCCATCAGCACCAGCACGTTGACGCGGTGCTCGTCGAGCATGACGTAGGCCGTCACACACAGGCACAAAGTGGCCAGCGCGTGGGGGAAAGTCAGCACCGGGTCTTTCATGC
Organism: Aquabacterium sp.; assembly: GCA_017989885.1. Taxonomy (GTDB): domain Bacteria; phylum Pseudomonadota; class Gammaproteobacteria; order Burkholderiales; family Burkholderiaceae_C; genus Aquabacterium. The sequence goes on along the minus strand of JAGNPA010000171.1, from coordinate 3,554 downwards.
GCTGCGTCAGGCCGGCGCGAACGGGCAGCCAGAAGACCAGGAAAGTGACGATGCTCGCGAGGGTGATGCCCCAGGCGACGGGGGTGGTGAGCTCACCCAGGTGGACCAGATGCCAGATCATGCCCAGGCTGGCCAGATAGGTGGGCAAGGAAGCCAGAACCAGCAGCGTGTGGCGGCGCACACGCGTCTCTTGACCCAAAAAAGGACCAGAGAAGGCGTGGAACCAGTTCAATGCTTTCATGCGGCTGCTTGGATCTCCGACAGGTCACATCACAAGGTGCCCCATCAACACCCTGAAAGGTACATCATTTGCCCTTGCTTGACGCGCCGGGTAAGTACCTGCCATCAGAGTAAGTGAGCAGCCATTCAGGCAAAAATGCCACAAAAACGGCAGTCAACATCCCCGTACTGACGGCTTCGCCCCACCCGAGCAGCCAATAGGCGAGCATCCATTCGTCGCCGCGCAGGGTGTCGGGCTTGTGTCCGAAGGCCAGGGCGAGGGCACCGCTGAGGGTCACCGACACCGCCGTGGTGAAAAACCCCCGCCCCAGGATGTAGACGAAGAGGTGGTGCGGCAGCCAGCGCCGAATCAGCAAGCCCAGACCCAAGGCCAATGTGGCGGGCAGCATCCCCATCCACACCACATGGGTGGCCAAGGTGTCCAGGTCAGGCCACACAGGCCGTTCGATGTAGCTGGCGCCCATGGCGATGGGCAGCAAGGTCCACATGGCCAGCGGCCAGCCAAACATCAGCACCAGCAGACAGGCGCCCGTCACATGCAGGGCCATGCCGTTGGGCAGGAGGTGCTCGGTCCACCAGACGAAGGGCAAGAGCGCCACGCAGGCCAGCCACGGGCTTTGCAGAGGGCGGTGCGTGAGCGGCAGCCAAGGCTTGAACAACAAGGCCATGGCCAGCACGCCGAACATCACGGCAGCCTCGAAGCCGGCGGGCAGGACCCAGTCCATGGCGTGGCCTGCTTGTCCGCCGCGCCGACTCAGCCCAGCAGGCCGGTTTCAGCGTTGTGCTGGGGCAGGTCGACCTTGGGCGCCGGCTTCCAGCCCTTCTTGCGGTGCTCGACGACGACGTTGGTGTAGATGCCGCCGCGCACGTACCACTTGGCCGTGATGCGCAGGTAGCGAGGCTGGATGGCCTTGACCATGTCGTCGAGGATGGAGTTGGTGACCTTTTCGTGGAATGCCCCGTCATTGCGGTAGCTCCACATGTACATCTTCAAACTCTTTAGTTCGATGCACAGCTCGTCGGCGATGCAGTCGATGGTGAAATGCGCGAAGTCGGGCTGGCCGGTGAGCGGGCAGAAGCAGGTGAACTCGGGCACCTGGAACTGGATCACGTAGTCGCGCTGGGGCGCCGGGTTGGGAAAGACGTCCAGGTGGCGGGCCGGTGCCGACGGCGGCGTGGCCGGCTTGGCGCGTTCGCCCACCTCGAGGGCCTTGCCCTTGGCTGGGGTGGTCGGGGCGGTGGAGGCGGGGGCTTTCTTGGCCATGGTGAACAACTCTGCAGTAGATGGGATGCCAGCAAAACGCCGATGTTATCATCTTTGGTTAGTCTTTACCCGTAACGAAGCGGCTTTTACCAAGCAAATCAAGGACTTAGCCGTCTACCTTTTGCCCTGCGAACGCCCCGAGCATGCGCCTGAATTCGATCAAGCTGTCTGGCTTCAAGTCATTCGCTGAACCGACCCACTTCCAACTGCCCGGGCAACTCGTGGGCGTGGTGGGGCCGAACGGCTGCGGCAAGTCCAACATCATGGACGCCGTGCGCTGGGTGCTGGGCGAGTCCAAGGCGTCGGAATTGCGTGGCGAGTCCATGCAGGACGTGATCTTCAACGGTTCGGGCAACCGCAAGCCGGCCAGCCGCTCCAGCGTGGAGCTGGTGTTCAGCAACGAAGACGCCCGAGCCGGTGGGCAGTGGAACCAGTTTGCCGAAATTGCCGTCAAGCGGGTGCTGACGCGGGACGGCACCTCCAGCTACTTCATCAACAACCAGCCGGTGCGCCGCCGCGACGTGCAGGACGTGTTCCTGGGCACCGGCCTGGGGCCGCGCGCCTACGCCATCATCGGCCAGGGCACCATCAGCCGGATCATCGAATCCAAGCCGGAAGAGCTGCGCCTGTTTCTGGAAGAAGCGGCTGGGGTGTCCAAGTACAAGGAACGCCGCCGTGAGACGGAAAACCGCCTCAAGGACACCCGTGAGAACCTCACCCGCGTGGAAGACATCCTGCGCGAGCTGAACAACAACCTCGACAAGCTGGAGAAGCAGGCCGAGGTGGCGACCCGCTATCACGCGCTGCAGGAGCAGGGCACGCTCAAGCTGCACCAGCTGTGGTTCTTGAAGCACCGCGATGCGGCCACGGAAGAGACCCGCATTCGCCTGGCAGTGGCCGAGGCGACCAATGCGCTGGAGGCCCGCCTGGCCGAACTGCGTGGCGTGGAGGCGCAACTGGAGCAGGTGCGGCAAGACCACTATGCCGCCAGCGACGCGCTGCATCTGGCGCAAGGGGAGCTGGCCGAGGCCAATCTGGCGGTGAGCCGACTGGAAGAGCGTATCCGCTATGTGGTGGAGGGCCGCCAGAAGGTCGAACAACGCCTGGCCGAGCTGAAAGGGCAGAACGAGCAGTGGCTGGAACGCCGCTCGGCGGCCGAGTTCGAGCTGGAAGAGCTGGCGGAGAAGATGTTGGCCGCCGAAGAGCAGGCCGAGATCCTGGCGGCGCAGTCGGAAGAGCTGGCCGGCAACCTGCCCAGCTTTGAAGATGCGGTGCGCAGCGCCACCCAGCGCGCCAACACCCAGCGCGGCGTGGCCGGCCAGGTGCAGCAACAGATTCAGCTGCTGGCCGCCGAGTCGCGCAACATCGACGACCAGTCTCGCCAGTTCACGCTGCGCCGCGAGCGCCTGAGCAGTGAAAAGCATGCGCTGGGCTCACCCGATGAGGCCCGCTTGACGGACCTGAAGCGTCAGCTTGAAGCGGTGCAGGAAGAGCTGGCCTTGTCGGAAGCCCAGCTGGGTGAGTTGACAGAAGAGGTGCCCGAGCTGGACGAGGCCCGCAAGGCACAGCAACACGAAAGCCAGACCCAGGCGGCCAGGCAGGCCGAGCTGACGGCGCGCCTGGAGGCCTTGCGCGCCCTGCAGGAGAAGGTGCAGACCGAAGGCAAGCTCAAGCCCTGGCTGGCCAAGCACGGGCTGGACAGTTTGCAGGGCCTGTGGCGCAAGGTGCACATCGAGCCGGGCTGGGAAATCGCGCTGGAGTCGGCTTTGCGCGAGCGCTTGTCGGCACTGGAAGTCGGCCGCGTGGAAACCGTGCGTGCCTTCGAGCAGGATGCGCCGCCGGCCAAGCTGGCGTTCTACAGCCTGCCGCAAGCAGGCATCCAGAACACGCACACCACGCTGCCGCGCTTGTCCGATCAGTTGCGCTTGCAGGATGCAAGCCTGAAGGCGCTGATGAACGACTGGCTGGAAGGGGTCTACACCGCCGCCAACCTGGAAGAGGCACTGGCGAACCGGCAACGCCTGACGCACGGCGAGGTCATCATGACCCG
>JAGNPA010000170.1 GCA_017989885.1 Aquabacterium sp. | reverse complement strand
CAAGATCCGTTTGCCTCGCTCAACCCGCGCATGCGGGTGGCGGACATTCTGGAAGAGGGCATGCGTTCCTTGCGTCCCGACTGGTCTTCCGAGCGTCGTCTGCGCCAGGTGGCCGAGCTGGTCGAGCGGGTGGGTTTGCGGCCGGACGCCTTGCAGCGTTTCCCGCACGAGTTCTCTGGCGGGCAACGTCAGCGCCTGGCGATTGCGAGGGCCCTGGCCGTCGAGCCTCAGTTGCTGGTGTGCGATGAGCCGACGTCCGCGCTCGATGTGTCGGTACAGGCCCAAATTCTGAATCTGCTGCGCGAGCTGCAGTCCCAGTTGGGGCTGAGCCTGCTCTTCATCACGCACAACATGAGCGTGGTCGCCTATCTGGCCGACCATGTGGCGGTCATGCAAAACGGTCGCATCGTCGAGCAAGGTGACACGAAGCAGGTCTTGGAGCGACCGCAGCACGACTACACCCGCACCCTGCTGTCTGCCGTGCCGGCGCACCCTTCGCGCCGACACTGAGCGGGATCAGATTCCCATCTTGCCCAGCAGCTCCATCACATCACGCAGCGTGTTGGCCAGGTAGGGGTGCTCGGCCGAAAAGCGGGCGTCGATTTCTTGCGCACGTTGGGCCAGGCTTTCGTCGTTTTCGGTGTCAGACAGCGGGCTGCCAGCGCCCAGCACCTGCACGATGTCCTCATCGAGCTTGCGCAACGAGGCGCGCAGTTCGTCGTCCACAGGCTGGCCGGATGCCAGCTCCGACTGCAACTTCTTGAGCAGCGCTTCCAGTTCTGTGCGGTTCATTCGGTCTCCTTAAAGGGGTATGCCGGCATTTTGCCAAGCCCCATCATGTCTGAAAAGCAACAAAGGGGCCCTCAGGCCCCCGTGCAAGCGATGTCTTGACGCAACTCAGGCTGCGTCAGCGCCGCCGCCCATCACCTTGCTGAAACCACCGTCCACATAGGTGATCTCGGCGGTAACGCCCGAGGCCAGATCCGACAGCAGGAAGGCTGCCACATTGCCCACGTCGTCGATCGTGACGTTGCGGCGCAGGGGCGCGTTTTCTTCCACCACGCTCAGGATCTTGCCGAAGCCCTTGATGCCCGATGCAGCCAGGGTCTTGATCGGGCCGGCGGAAATGCCGTTGGCGCGGATGCCCTTGGGGCCCAGGCTGCCGGCGGTGTAACGCACGCTGGCCTCCAGCGAAGCCTTGGCCAGACCCATGGTGTTGTAGGCCGGCACAATGCGCTCGGCACCCAGATAGGACAGCGTCAGCACCGACGAGCCCACGTTCAAGTAGGGCAGGGCAGCCTTGGCCATGGCCGGAAAGCTGTAGGCCGAGATGTCGTGGGCCACGCGGAAACCTTCGCGCGACAGGCCTTCCAGGAAGTCGCCGGCGATGGCCTCGCGAGGCGCGAAACCAATGGCGTGGACGAAACCGTCGATCTTCGGCCAGGTCTTGGCCAGGTCGGCGAACATCGCGTCAATCTGCTCGTCGCTGCCAACATCGCAGTCAAAAATCAGCTCGGAGTCAAACTCCTTGGCGAACTCGGTGATCCGGTCCTTGAAGCGCTCACCCACATAGCTGAACGCCAGTTCAGCGCCTTCGCGTTTGCAGGCCTTGGCGATGCCATAGGCAATCGAGCGGTTGGACAGCAGGCCAGTGATCAACAGGCGCTTGCCAGCGAGAAATCCCATGGGGTCTCCATACAGAATGCTTAACGAGGGGGCGATTTTGGCACGGGAGCGGCGCAAAACACGAAATTAACGCGCATGCCTTGCTGTGACGCATTCCTCAGGCTAAAATGCGGGATTGGTTGCTTTGTCCGATGCAAGCTTGTATCGCATCGGGTGCAAAGTGGATCGTCTCGTGTTTGTCACGAATGGGCGGATCTTTCCAGCCCATTTTTTTTGCTCGACCGTTTTTCATTGGATGACCTGGCTCAAAGTTGTTGAAACCACCGTATCCGGCCTCGGCTACGAACTCGTGGACTGCGAACGCAGTTCCGGCGGGTTGCTGCGCGTGTACATCGATCGTTTTCCTGATCAGGCCTACGATCTGCCCGGTGACCTGGTGACCGTAGACGATTGCGAGAAGGTGACCCGTCAGTTGCAGTATGCACTGGAGACGGTCGACGCCGATTACAGTCGTCTGGAAGTGTCCTCGCCGGGTGTCGATCGACCGCTCAAGACCCCTGCGCACTTTGCGCGCTTTGTGGGTGAAGAGATCGCGATCACGCTGAAGGTGCCCTTCCAGGGTGTCAAGAAGTACAGCGGTACCTTGTGTGCGGCGCAGGATGCAGATCCGGCGCAGGTGGAAGCAGGGCAGGCCTGGGGCCTGGTGCTGCGTTCCCCCGATGCCGACAAGCCCTTGTCCAAGACGGCCGCCAAGAAGTTGGCCAAGGAACAGGCCAAAGCGGGCCCGGACGCTGTCCAGGGGCCGGTCGATCAGGTTTTAAGTTTCACGCTCGATGAAATCCGCGAGGCACGACTGGTGCCTGCCGTGAGTTTCAAAGGGCGTAGTCGTCGGGCGGCAAGCCCAGCGGCCGGTGAAGTTGCCGTAGATGAGGCGCAAGAACTCGGAGGTCAGAAGAAATGAATCGTGAACTGTTGATGCTGGTGGATGCCATCTCTCGTGAGAAGAGCGTGGACCGTGATGTGGTGTTTGGCGCGGTGGAGTCCGCTCTGGCTTCCGCGACCAAGAAGCTCTATCAAGGTGAGGTGGACATCCGTGTGGCCATCGACCGCGAAACGGGCATCTACGAAACCTTCCGTCGTTGGCACGTGGTGCCCAACGAGGCCGGCCTGCAACTGCCCGATGCTGAAATCCTGCTGTTCGAAGCCCAGGAACAGATCCCTGACATCGAAGTCGACGACTACATCGAAGAGTCCATCGAGTCCGTGCCCATCGGCCGTATCGGTGCGCAAGCTGCCAAGCAGGTGATCCTGCAAAAGATCCGTGACGCCGAGCGTGAGCAGCTGCTCAACGACTTCCTGTCGCGTGATGAAAAGATCTTCGTCGGCACGGTCAAGCGTCTGGACAAGGGTGACATCATTGTGGAGTCGGGTCGTGTCGAAGGTCGCCTCAAGCGCACCGAGATGATCCCGAAGGAAAACCTGCGCACCGGTGACCGCGTTCGTGCCTACATGCTGGGCGTGGACACGCTGGCCCGTGGCCCGCAGATCATGCTGTCGCGCAGCGCCCCTGAGTTCATGATCGAGCTGTTCCGTCAGGAAGTGCCCGAGATCGAGCAAGGCCTGCTGGAAATCAAGAGCTGTGCGCGTGACGCCGGCTCGCGTGCCAAGATCGCGGTCTTGTCGCATGACAAGCGCGTCGACCCCATCGGCACCTGTGTTGGTGTGCGCGGTTCGCGTGTGACCGCCGTCACCAACGAGCTGGCCGGCGAGCGTGTCGACATCGTGCTGTGGTCCGAAGACCCCGCGCAGTTCGTGATCGGCGCACTGGCCCCGGCCAATGTGCAATCCATTTTTGTCGATGAAGAGCCGCATGCCATGGACGTGGTGGTGGACGAGGAAAACCTCGCCATCGCCATCGGTCGTGGTGGGCAGAACGTCCGTCTCGCTTCCGAGCTGACGGGCTGGCGCATCAACATCATGTCGGCGGAGGAATCCGCCCAGAAGCAGGCCATCGAGTCCGACTCCATCCGCAAGCTCTTCGTCGACAAGCTCGACGTGGACGTGGAAGTGGCCGACATTCTGATCGCCGAAGGATTTACCAGCCTGGAAGAAGTGGCCTACGTGCCGCTGCAGGAAATGCTGGAAATCGAATCGTTTGACGAAGACACGGTCAATGAGCTGCGTACCCGCGCGAAAGATGCTTTGCTGACCATGGAAATCGCCAAGGAAGAAGAAGTCGAAACTTTGTCGGAAAATCTCAAGAGTCTGGAAGGTCTGACTCCTGAGTTGTTCGCAAAGCTGGCTGAAGCAGGTATCCACACCCGTGACGACCTGGCCGATCTGGCCGTGGACGAACTCACCGAAGTCACAGGTGTGGCGGATGAAGAGGCGCGTGCCCTCATCCTCAAGGCACGCGAGCACTGGTTCGCCTGATACCTCGCTCATCGCCCAAGCCACTCGACTCATTTAAGCAAGCTCATCGCAAGGATACAAACACATGGCCGTGACCACCGTCGCACAACTCGCCGCGGAGCTCAATCGCCCGGCTGCGACACTGTTGGATCAGCTGCAGTCTGCTGGCGTGCCAAAAGCAACGCCGGATGACATGCTCACGGAGGCCGATAAAGAGCGTCTGCTGGAACACCTGCGTACTGCCCACGGCTCTGCCGCTGGCGCAGATCGCAAGAAGATCACGCTGACCCGCAAGTCGACCACCGAAATCAAGCAGGCTGACGCCTCAGGCAAAGCCCGCACCATTCAGGTCGAAGTGAAGAAGAAGCGGACCTTCGTCAAGCGTGATGACGCTGTCGATGACACCGCTCAGTCTGCTCAGGAAGAAGCAGAACTCGCTCGTCGCGAAGAGGAAGCACGCAGCCAGGCTGAAGCCTTGCGTGTTCAAGAAGAGCAACTGGCGCAAGCCCGTCGTCTGCGCGAAGAGCAAGACCGCCGCGAGCGTGAAGAGGCCGAAGAGCGTGCGCGTGCTGCCGCTGAACGTGCTGCTCGCGAACTGGCCGAACAAGAGGCTGCTGCTTCGTCGTCCAAGGCCGGGTCGAAGGCTGCTGCTGCGGCCATCGCTGCCAAGACGGCTGAGCAGGACGCTGCAGAGAAAGTGGCTCAGGCAACTCGCCGTGCTGCCGCCCTTGAAGCAGGTCGCGCCGAAGCGGCCGCCCTGACGGCTGCTGCTCAGCGTGGCAGCCGCAGTGGCATGGCCAAGGCAGCCGAAGCCGCCAAGGTGGCTGAAGCGGCCAAGGTGGCAGACGCCGCTGAGGTGGCTGAAGCTGCCAAGGTCGTGAAGGCTGCTGAAGCCGCCAAGACGGCAGCTGAAGCCAGCAAGCCCGTTGCGCCCGCACCTGAAGTGGTCAAGCCCACCGCTGTGCGCGTGGTCAAGGCCGCTGATATCGAGGCCGAAGAGAAAAAGCGCGCAGACGATCTGTCTGCCCGCCGTAAGGC
>JAGNPA010000169.1 GCA_017989885.1 Aquabacterium sp. | reverse complement strand
ACCATGCTGACCAGGCGGAAGGTGCCAATGTGAGGCTTGCTGACGTACAGGATCTCTTCGGGGGCACCCGACTTCACGAACTCGGTGAGCACCTTGCGGGTCAGGTGACGTGGGTCGCTGATCTGGCTCCAGAGCTTGCCGTCGGAGAAGGTGCCGGCCCCGCCTTCGCCAAACTGCACATTGGACTCGGGGTTGAGCACGCTCTTGCGCCACAGGCCCCAGGTGTCCTTGGTGCGCTCGCGCACTTCCTTGCCGCGCTCCAGCACGATGGGGCGCAGGCCCATCTGGGCCAGGATCAGCGCGGCGAAGATGCCGCAGGGGCCGAAGCCGACCACCACAGGGCGCAGGTCATCGGGCGCGCGGAAGTCAGCCGGGGCGTGGCCCACGAACTGGTAGGAGGTGTCGGGTGTGGGGCGAACGTGCGGATCGGCCGCGAAGCGCTCGTACAGGCTGGCTTCCAGCTCTGGCGTGGCCAATTCGCAGTCGATCGTGTAGATCAGGACGATGGCCGATTTCTTGCGGGCGTCGTAGCTGCGCTTGAAAACGGTGAGGTTCAGGAGTTGGGCGTCAGGGATGCCCAGTCTGGCCACCACGGCCGGACGCAAGGCGTCTTCGGCATGGTTGAGGGGCAGACGCAGTTCGGTGATTCGCAGCATGGTGCGGGATTATCTCAAACTGGGATAATCGCGCGTTGTCCTTTTTGACTGGCACTTTCGCCTTCGCCCATCCATGTCTGCTCAAGAATTTGCCCCTGGCCTCGTCATTCAGCACTTTGTGCCGCCACTGCGTCTGGGTGATTTCAAGGCGATTGCCTTTGACATGGACTCCACGCTGATCAGCATCGAGTGCATCGACGAGATTGCCGACGCGGTGGGCAAGAAGGCCGAGGTCGCGGCCATCACCGAAGCCGCGATGCGGGGTGAGATCACCGACTTCAAGGACAGCCTGCGCCGCCGCGTGGCCCTGCTCAAGGGTGTGCCCGCCGAGTCCCTGCAAGAGGTGTACGACCAGCGTCTCAAGATCAATCCCGGCGCGCCCGAGTTGATCAACGCGGCCAAGGCCGCCGGCTTGCAGACGCTGCTGGTGTCGGGCGGTTTCACGTTCTTTGCCGACCGCGTGCGCGAGCGCCTGGGCATGCACGAAGCCCACTCCAACACGCTGGAGATCGAGGGGGGTCTGCTCACCGGCCGCGTGCTGGGTGACATCGTGGACGGCGAGGCCAAGAAGCAGCACCTGCTGCGCCTGTGCGAGCGCATTGGCTGCGATCCTCGCCAGTCGATTGCCGTCGGCGATGGTGCCAATGACCTGCTGATGATGGGCGTGGCGGGCCTGAGCGTGGCGTATCACGCCAAGCCCAAGGTGCGCGAACAGGCCATGGTGGCCATCAACGAAGGCGGTCTGGACCGCGTGCTGGCGTTGATGGCCTGACAGGTCCGGCGCTGGCTCAGGCCTTGGGCTTGTCCATGATCACGATGCCGTCTTCGTCGGCATACAGCCAGTCACCGGGGCGCACCCACACGCCCTGGATCTGAACGGCCACATCGGTCTGACCTTCGTTGCGCTTTTCGGTGGGCAGGGGCATCAGGCCCAGGGCGCGGATGCCGACGTCGCACGCCGCCAGCTCGGCCGAGTCGCGCACGCAGCCGTCCACGATCACGCCCGCCCAGCCGTTCTTGGCGGCCGCCTTGCCCAGATTGCCGCCCACCAGGGCACGGCGCAGCGAGGCGCCGCCATCGACCACCAGCACACGACCGTTACCCGGAGAGTCGACCGCGGCCTTCACCAAGGTGTTGTCCTCAAAGCACTTCACCGTGCTGACCGGGCCGCAGAACTTGGTGACCTGGCCGTAGTCCTTGAACACCGGGGGCAGCACGCGGAAGGCGCCGTCGGTGTCATTCTTGTGCTCGTCGCACAGGTCACAGGTTGCAAAGGGGGTCGTCATGCTCACGCTTCCTTGTGGTGGATGTTGTTGGAGTGAAAAATCTGAAATGGGCATACCAAGCCGAAATTGTCCACCTTGTTGAGGGCTTTGCCGCACCGCGCACGTCAGCGCCCCACCGGTGTGGAGATGCGAGACAATAGAAGGTTGATCTGACCCCCTCCCCCCACGTGCCTTCTCAGCGCCCGCCCCAGCCACCACCGACAGCGCCCACCGCCCCAGCCACGCCCAAGTCCCGCATCAAGATGATCGTGGCCTGGACCGTGGGCCTGGCGCTGCTCGCCTGGCTGCTGAGCCACACCCCGCTGTCCGAGGTGCACGAGGCCATCACGCGCCCAAGCATCGGCATCTGGGGGCTGACCTTGGGCGGACTGCTGTTGAGCTATGGCCTGCGCTCGGCCCGCCTGCAGGTGGTGCTGGCCCTGGACGATCACACCAGGGCGCCCCGACGCTGGCTGGGCCTGCGCACCGATGCGCTGCGGGTCATCCTGATGCACAACGCGGCGGTCAACCTGCTGCCCATGCGGGCGGGCGAATTGAGCTTTCCCTGGCTGGCCTCGCGTGAACTGAACCTGCCCCTGCCACGCGCCGTGGCCTGCCTGTTGTGGATGCGGGTGCAGGACCTGATCGTGCTGATCGCACTGGGCGTGCTGCTGTGGCCCGGCGTCCCCCTGTGGTGGCGCGGCGCGGCGCTGGCGGCCATGGTGCTGGGCTGGTGGGGCGTCAGCTGGGGCATGCGCCGCTGGTACGGCCATCACCCTGAGCCACACACTGATCCCGCCACGCTGTCCAACGCGGGCAAGGTGGCCCAGGTGCTCTTTCGCCTGCGCCACGCGCTGCTGGAGCCCGCGCACCATCGCCCGATGGCCTGGCTACTCACGCTGGCCAACTGGAGCGTCAAGCTGGCGGCCGGCGCCTTCCTGCTGTCGGCCATCAGCGGCAGCAACTGGGGCACCGCCTGGGCGGGCGCGCTCGGGGGCGAATTGGCCGCCGTCGTGCCCCTGCAAGGCCCCGCCGGTTTTGGCACCTACGAGGCCGGTGTCTGGGCCGGCATGGCCGCGCACCTCAGCGCCCACTCGTCTGCGCTGGCCCTGGCCGTGAGCGCGGCCCTCGCCCTGCACGTCTGTTTTCTGCTGTGCGCCGTCATTGCCGGCGCCCTGGCCTGGTTGCTCGGCCACCTCTCTTCGCCTCCCTCGACTCCGCGTGAGCCCCCCGCGCGCCACGTCCCCTGAGCCGAAGGCCCCCCATATGCTGGAAAATCGCACCATGACCACCTTCACCACCGTCTCGGGCGACGTCCTGACCGACGTCCCGCCGCACCGCCTCTCCATCGTCGTGCCGATGTACAACGAGATCGACAGCGTCGAACCCTTTGTCACGGCCGTGCACGAGGCCCTGGGCAACTACCCCTTCGAGTGGGAACTGCTGATCGTCAATGACGGCAGCCGCGACGGCACCCAGCAAAAATTGGATGAACAGGCCCGACTGCGTGGCCCGCACGTGCGCCCCATCCACCTGTGGCGCAACTTCCGCCAGACCGCCGCCATGCAGGCCGGCATCGACGCCTCGCGCGGCGATGTCATCGTCACGCTCGACGGCGACCTGCAGAACGACCCCAAGGACATCCCCAAGCTGGTGGCCCGTCTGCTCAAGGAAGACCTGGATCTGGTGGCCGGCTGGCGCCAGAACCGCCAGGACGGCCTGTGGCTGCGCAAGGTGCCCTCCAAGATCGCCAACCGCATCATCCGCAAGATCACCCAACTGGAGTTCAAGGACCTGGGCTGCAGCCTCAAGGCCTACCGCGCCAGCGTGCTCAAACGCGTGAGCCTGTACGGTGAAATGCACCGCTTCATCCCGGCCTGGATGGCCACCGTCACCTCGCCGGCCCGCATGGCCGAAGAGCCGGTCAGCCACCATGCCCGCGCCCACGGCGAGTCCAAGTACGGCATCTCGCGCACCCTGCGCGTGGTGCTCGACCTGCTGTCGGTCAACTTCTTCCTGCGCTTTGCCAGCCGCCCCGGCCACTTCTTCGGTGGCGTGGGCCTGGGCGTGAGCCTGATCGGTGGCCTGATCCTGGCCTACCTGGCCGCCCTGAAGATCAGCGGCGAAGACATCGGCGGCCGTCCGCTGCTGTGGCTGGGCTTCTTCTGCGTGCTGGGCGGTCTGCAGTTCCTGACCACGGGCGTGATCGCTGAACTGCTGATCCGCATCTACTACAACCGCGGTGAGATCGCGCCGTACCACACCAGCCATGTGCCCCCCCAGGACGCCGACCAGGCCTGGCACCATCAGGATGGATGCCCATGAGCCGCAGCACCCTCACCTCCTCGCCCCGCCCCTCTCGTCCCGCCTCGCGCTGGCCGCGTCTGTGGGGCCCGTCCCTGGGCCTGTTGCTGGCCTTCCTGGTCGCGCTGTTCCTCTACCGCGTGTGGGTGGTGCAGTTCTCGGGCATCTCGCTGTTTTTTGACGAGGCCCAGTACTGGGACTGGGCGCAAGACCTGTCCTGGGGCTACTACTCCAAGCCCCCGATGATTGCCGGCCTCATCTGGCTGAGCACCCAGCTGTTCGGCAACGGCGTGCTGGGCGTGAAGCTGCTGGTGATGCTGCTCTACCCACTGGCCTCGCTGGCCATGGTCGGCTTTGCGCGGGCCCTGTGGCCCACCAGCAGCGGCGTGCGCACCGGCGTGGTCGCTGCGGCCCTGTTCGCCACCATCCCCACCGTGGGACTGATGGGCCTGTTCGCCAGCACCGACGCCCCGCTGATCCTGTGCTGGACGCTGGCCGGCTGGATGCTGTGGCGCGCGCAGGTCACCGACCGCCTTCGCTACTGGGTGGCACTGGGCGTGGTCTGCGGCCTGGGCCTGATGAGCAAGTACACGATGGCGGCTTTTGCCGTCACGGCGGTGTGGGCCCTGTGGGGCATCCATGGCCCGCGTCGCGGCCTGTTCCGCATCGGCCCCTGGCTGACCATCGCGATCGCCCTGGCCCTGCTGGCGCCCAACCTGTGGTGGAACGCACACAACGGCTTCCCCACCCTGCAGCACACCGCCGAGCTGACCACCCAGTCCACCCGCCGTGGCGGTTTCGAGCCGGCCCTGGTCTTTGCCCTGGGCCAGATCCTGATGCTCGGCCCCGTGGCCGTGCTGGCGGG
>JAGNPA010000168.1 GCA_017989885.1 Aquabacterium sp. | reverse complement strand
TGGTTGCCAGTGGCGTGTCGCGGGTGATCAGCCCGCCGATGTATGGCGCGATGGCCGCCGCCCAGCTCAAGCGGCTGGACAGCGACCGCGCCGATCCTCAGCGCTGAAGCTGAGTGATGTCACGCACCGCGCCAGTGTCAGCCGAGGTGGTCATCAAGGCATAGGCCTGCAGCGCGGCCGAGACGACGCGCTCGCGGTTGGCAGGCTTCCAGGCGGCGGCCCCCTTGGCTTCCATGGCTGCGCGGCGAGCGGCCATGTCGGCATCGCTGATGGCCAGGCGGATGCGGCGGTTAGGGATGTCGATCTCGATCGTGTCGCCATCTTCCACCAGGCCGATGGCGCCGCCTTGCGCCGCTTCCGGCGAAGCGTGACCGATGGACAGGCCCGAGGTGCCACCCGAGAAGCGACCGTCGGTCAGCAAGGCGCACTCCTTGCCCAGGCCACGGCTCTTGAGGTAGGACGTGGGGTAGAGCATTTCCTGCATACCGGGGCCACCCTTGGGGCCTTCGTAGCGGATGATGACCACGTCGCCAGCCTGCACCTGCTCACCCAGGATGCCTTCGACGGCGTCTTCCTGGCTTTCGTAGACGCGGGCCTTGCCGGTGAACTTCCAGATGGACTCGTCCACACCGGCGGTCTTGACGATGCAGCCCTTCTCGGCGATGTTGCCGTAGAGCACGGCCAGGCCGCCGTCTTGCGTGAACGCGTGCTCTTTGGAGCGGATCACGCCATGTTCACGGTCGAGGTCGAGCTTCTTCCAGCGGCTGTCTTGCGAGAAAGCCACCTGGGTGGGCACGCCACCGGGCGCGGCCTTGTAGAAGTGGTGCACGGCCTCGTCGTTGGTGACCTTGATGTCCCACTGGGCAATGGCGTCGGCCATGGTGCGGCTGTGGACGGTGGGCAGGTCGGTGTGCAGCAGACCGCCACGGGCCAGCTCGCCCAGGATGGCCATGATGCCGCCCGCGCGGTGCACGTCTTCGATGTGGACGTCGGGCACGGCGGGGGCGACCTTGCTCAGGCAAGGCACCTTGCGCGACATGCGGTCGATGTCAGCCATGGTGAAGTTGACGTTGGCTTCGCGCGCGGCTGCCAGCAGGTGCAGCACGGTGTTGGTGGAGCCGCCCATGGCGACGTCGAGCGCGACAGCGTTCTCAAAGGCCTGGAAAGTGGCGATGTTGCGCGGCAGCGCGCTTTCGTCGTCTTGCTCGTAGTAGCGCTTGGCCAGATCGACGATGGTGCGACCAGCCTTGCGGAACAGCTGTTCACGGTCAGCATGGGTGGCCAGCGTGGTGCCGTTGCCCGGCAGGGACAGGCCCAGGGCTTCGGTCAGGCAGTTCATGGAGTTGGCCGTGAACATGCCCGAGCAGGAACCGCAGGTGGGGCAAGCCGAACGCTCAACGGCGGCCACTTCCTCGTCGGAGCAGTTCTTGTCGGCGGCCTTGACCATGGCATCGACCAGGTCGAGCGAGATGACCTTGCCCTCCAACTTGACCTTGCCGGCTTCCATCGGCCCGCCGGAGACAAAGATCACGGGGATGTTCAGGCGCAGCGCGGCCATCAACATGCCCGGGGTGATCTTGTCGCAGTTGGAGATGCACACCAGCGCGTCAGCCGTGTGGGCATTGACCATGTACTCGACGCTGTCAGCGATCAGGTCGCGCGAGGGCAGCGAGTACAGCATGCCGCCGTGGCCCATGGCGATGCCGTCGTCGACCGCGATGGTGTTGAACTCTTTGGCCACACCGCCGGCGGCTTCGATCTCGCGGGCGACCAGCTGGCCCAGGTCCTTCAGGTGCACGTGGCCGGGCACGAACTGGGTGAAGCTGTTCGCGATGGCGATGATCGGCTTCTCGAAGTCACCGTCCTTCATGCCGGTGGCACGCCACAGGGCACGGGCACCGGCCATGTTGCGGCCGGCGGTGGAGGTACGGGAACGATACTGAGGCATGGAGGGGCTCCGGGCAGGTGGGTTCTCTGAAGAGAATCGATTTTAGCCCGCGACACTTGCCCCTGCTGACCGATGCCCTTACTTGCGACCACCCCGTTTCAGGCCCAGCGCATCAATGGCCTTCTGGCGGCGCGCGTCACGGCGCTCGTCGTCGCGCGCCATGGCCTTTTTGCGGGTGTAACCCGTTGCGTCGCACCAGGCCCACCAAGCCACGGCCAAGGCGAAAGGCAGCAGCAACATGAACCAGTCGTTGGCCCAAGTCCAACTGGCCAGGGGACCAATCCCGAAAAATTGCATGAGCGCCATCACGACGCCAATTGCCACGAACCACATTGCATCACTCCTTCTGCCATGAAACTGGCACGAAGCACCACGGTCAACCCCACCATGGGATTGCACGTTATTGTTGAGACATTTTCAACCGGAATGACCGCGCGCGGAAAAGGAAATCCATGAAGATTGCCCACTTGAGCCTCCTCGCCCTGTGCCTGAGTGTCACAGCGGTCACCCCCGCCTTGGCGGATCAGGCTTTGGCACAGCGCAAAGCCTGCCTGAGTTGCCACGGTGTGGACAAGGCGGTCCTGGGCCCGTCCCTCAAAGACGTGGCCAGCAAGTACCGCGGCCAGAAAGGCATGGAAGCCAAACTGGCCGAGAAAATCCTCAAAGGCGGCGGTGGGGTGTGGAAGATGCCGATGGGGCCCATGCCGGCCCAAAGCCAGGTCAGCTCTGCCGAAGCGCGCCAGTTGAGCGCCTGGGTGCTGTCACTCAAATGACACTCCCATGCCCCTCTCATGAGGCCCCCTGAAGCTCATGCCACCCAAATGATGGCGCACTCAGGCCGCCACAGCCGCCTGTCGCAGCGCCTTGGCAGCGGCCACCATGTGAGCAAGCGCCGGGATGACCTCGGGCCACTGGCGGGTCTTGAGGCCACAGTCCGGGTTGACCCAGAGGCGTTCGGCCGGGATGCGTTCGGCGGCCTTCTGCATGAGATGCTCGATGTGGGCCTGCGACGGGATGTTGGGAGAGTGGATGTCGTACACGCCCGGACCGATCTGGTTGGGATACTGAAAGTGCTCGAAGGCATCGAGCAATTCCATGTCGGAGCGTGAGGTCTCGATCGTGATCACATCGGCGTCCATCTCGGCGATGGACGCGATGATGTCGTTGAACTCCGAGTAACACATGTGGGTGTGGATCTGGGTTTCGTCGGCCACGCCGTTGGCCGTGATGCGGAACGACTCCACCGCCCAGCCCAGGTAAGACGGCCATTGCGACTTGCGCAGCGGCAGGCCTTCGCGCAAGGCGGCTTCGTCGATCTGGATCACGCGCACGCCGGCCTTTTCCAGGTCCAGCACTTCTTCGCGAATGGCCAGCGCCAGCTGGTAGCAGGACACCTGGCGCGGCTGATCGTCGCGCACGAAGGACCAGTTCAAGATCGTGACCGGGCCGGTGAGCATGCCCTTCATGGGGCGCTGGGTCAGCGACTGGGCGTACTGGGTCCAGGCCACGGTCATCGGCTGGGGGCGACGGATGTCACCAAACAGGATGGGTGGCTTCACGCAGCGTGAGCCATAAGACTGCACCCAGCCGAACTGCGTGAAGGCATAGCCTTCGAGCTGCTCGCCGAAGTACTCGACCATGTCGTTGCGCTCGGCCTCACCGTGCACCAGCACATCCAGGTCCAACGCCTCTTGCTCGCGCACGCTGCGGGCAATCTCGGCGCGCATGGCGGCCTGGTAGCCGGTTTCGTCCAGGCTACCCGCTTTGTAGGCGCTGCGCGCCTGGCGGATCTCGGCGGTTTGCGGGAAGGAGCCGATCGTGGTGGTGGGGAACGCCGGCAGCTTGAGCAAGGCCGCCTGCTTGGGGGCACGCTGGGTGTAGGGGCGCAGGCGTTGACCGAGTTCGGGGCTGATCGCAGCCACAGCGGCTTTGACGGCCGGGTTGTGCACACGGGGTGAGCGGCGCCGGGCGTCGATGGCAGACTGGTTGGCGTCGAGCTGGGCCTGCACCGTCGCGCGGCCGTGCTTCAGTGCGGCGGCCAGCACCTGAAGCTCGTCCAACTTTTGCAAGGCAAAGGCCAGCCAGGATGCCACCTCGGCATCGAGTTGCGGCTCGCTGCGCAGGTCCACCGGCACGTGCAGCAGCGAACACGAGGGCGCGATCCACAGGCGCTCGCCCAGGCGTGCCGCGAGGGGCTCCAGCCAGTCCAGCGTGGCGTTCAGGTCGGTCTTCCAGATGTTGCGACCGTTGATCACGCCCAGCGACAGCACCTTGTGGCTGGGCAGCAGGTTCAGCAAGGACGGGAGGTCGTCACGCCCCTGGATGGCGTCGAGGTGCAGCCCGGCCACGGGCAGGTTCGCCGCCAGGTGCAGATTCTCCTGCAGCGGCCCAAAGTAGGTGGTCAGCAGCAGTTGGACGCGGCTGCTTTTGAGGTGGTGGTAGGCGGTGGTGAAAGCGTGCTTCCAGTCCGCGTCCAGCTCGGTCACCAGCAGCGGCTCGTCGATCTGCACCCAGCTCACGCCCTGCTGGGCCAGGGTGTCCAGCAACTGTGCGTACACCGGCAGCAGCCGAGGCAACAAGGCGAGCTTGTCCGAGCCGTCCTTGGCCTTGCCCAGGGCCAGGTAGGTCACCGGGCCGATGATCACGGGCTTGGCGGGAACACCTTGCTGGCGGGCCTCGGCCAGCTGCGCCAGCAGGCGGGAGGCGTCCAGCTGGAAGGTCGTGTCCGCCGTGAACTCGGGGACGATGTAGTGGTAGTTGGTGTCAAACCACTTGGTCATCTCGCCTGCGGCCACGCCGGCGCCACAGCACGCCGCGTGGGCATCGTTGGACTGGGCGGAGCGGCCACGGGCCACGCGAAAGTAGTTGTCCAGCGCGTCGCCCTGGAAACCCTGGACACGTTCAGGCAGATTGCCCAGCGTGAAGCTCATGTCCAGCATCTGGTCGTAAAAGGCGAAGTCGCCCAAGGGCACCAGATCAAGGTCGGCCTGGTTGGCCCAATGGCGTTGGCGGAGTTGGGCGCCCAAGGCCTGCAGCTGTTCGCGCGAAGAGGCCCCTTTCCAGTAAGCCTCGAGTGCGAACTTCAGTTCACGCTGGGCGCCGATGCGGGGAAAGCCAAGGTTGTGTGTCGTGGTCATGGGATGGATGTGCGAGA
>JAGNPA010000167.1 GCA_017989885.1 Aquabacterium sp. | reverse complement strand
CAGTTGCCGGACACGGCCACGCTGTTCTTCGGCGACTCGATCTCGACCCTGCAGTTCCTGGACCTGTTGCGCGACACGCTGGCCACCGGGCAGGCGCAGGCGCGTGACGGCGCCAACTGGAACGATGTGCTGGCCCCGCTCGACCGCGCCGCGCGCGATCTGCGCCTGTGTTTCGGGCAGCAACTGCAACGCCTGTCACAGGCTCAGCTTGGGCTGGATCACCCGCTGTGGCCGGCCCTGAACACACTGAAGGACGCGCTGGCCCATGTGCGCGACGTGCTCGACAGCCAGGCCGAACGCTCCCCCGATCTGGCCCAGTTGCACCGCCGCGCCCATGAGCTGATGCAACGCCTGACCGCCTGGGGCGCGCCTGAGCGCGAAGGCGAGCCCGAACTGTGCTGGATCGACGTGGGCTCGCACGGTGTGCAACTGCACCGCACGCCCATTTCGGTGGCCGAGGTGTTCCGCCGCCAGCGACTGGGCCTGGGCGAGGCCGAGATCGCGCCCGACGAAGAGGTGGACGAGGACGACGAGATCGTGCGCCATGCGCTCGATGACGACGAAGCGGCCATGATGGACGCCTTCGGGGACGTCGAGCCTGTGGCGCCGCTGCGACCGGATGCCCCGCGGGACGACGATGAGGTCGATGACCTGCAGGCGCTGCTGGCTGGGGGGGATGCGGGCGCCTCCCACATCGCCCCGCCCCCTCGCAAGGCCTGGATCTTCACCTCGGCCACGCTGGCCGTGAAGAACGACTTCAGCCACTTCACGCACGCCCTCGGCCTGGAAGATGCCGCGTGCCAGTCGTGGTCCAGCCCCTACGACTACCCGACGCAGGCCATGCTGTACGTGCCCCACAACGTGCCGCAGCCGTCCGATCCGGGGCACACCGATGCGGTGGTCGATGCGGCCCTGCCGCTGATCCGCGCCAACCGGGGCCGCGCCTTTGTGCTGTGCACCAGCCTGCGCGCCGTGGCCAAAGCGGCCGAGCGCCTGAAGCAGGTCTTTGGCGAAGCCGGTGACCCCTTCCCGGTGCTGCAACAGGGCGATGCGCCCCGCCCCACCCTGTTGGAAGACTTCCGCCGCGCCGGCAACGCCGTGCTGGTGGGCAGCCACAGCTTCTGGGAAGGCATCGACGTGAAAGGTGATGCACTCACCCTCGTCGTGATCGACAAGCTGCCCTTTGCGCCGCCTGACGACCCGGTGCTGGCCAAGCGCCTGGAGCTGCTCGCCAAGGCAGGCGGCAACCCCTTCATGAGCCACCAGGTGCCCCAAGCCATCATCGCGCTCAAGCAAGGTGCTGGGCGCCTGATCCGCAGCGAGACCGACCGCGGCGTGCTGATGATCTGCGACACCCGCCTGATCGACAAGCCTTACGGTCGCCGCATCTGGCAGAGCTTGCCGCCCATGCGCCGCTCACGGGTCGAGCAGGATGTGGTGGACTTCCTGCTGACGCTGTGAGGACTCACAGCTCCAGGTTGTCGATCAGACGCGTCTTGCCCAGACGCGATGCGACCAGGCACACCAGCGGCTCGCCCTGGGCCAGCTCGGCGTCCGTGGGCAGCATCAGGTCACGTTGACGGCGCACCATGACGTAGTCGGTCTGCCAACCACGTTCATTGAGGGCCGCTGCTGCCTTGGTTTCAATGCGGGCAATGCCCGCCTGATCGAGCTGCTGTCCGGAACGGGCCGCTGCCACTTGCGCCTTGACGGTGCGCAGCATGGCGATGAGCTGCACCGCCTCGGCGCGCTCGGCCTCGTTGAGGTAGCCATTGCGCGAGGACAGGGCCAGGCCATCCGGCGCACGCAAGGTCTCGCCGCCGTGAATGGCGATCGGCAAGGCCATCTGCGCCACCATGTTGCGCAGGACCATGAGCTGCTGGTAGTCCTTCTTGCCGAACACCGCAATGCGCGGCTGCACGATGTTGAAGAGCTTGTGCACCACCGTGCAGACGCCGGTGAAAAAGCCCGGGCGGAAAGCGCCTTCGAGGATGTCGGACAGCTCGGTCGGCGGCACCACCTTGTAGCCTTGCGGCTGCGGATACAGCTCGGCCTCGGACGGCGCGAACAGGATGTCGCAACCGGCTTCGGCCAGCAGCTTGGCATCGCGCTCGAGGGTGCGCGGATAGGTGTCGAAGTCTTCGTTGGGGCCGAACTGCAGGCGGTTGACGAAGATGCTGGCCACCACCGGGCTGCCCGAGTCCCCCACCAGCTCACGGGCCTGGCGGATCAAGGCCAGGTGGCCGTCATGCAGGTTGCCCATGGTGGGCACGAAAGCGGGTGCGGCGGGCGCCAAGGCGGTCTCGGCACGCAACTCGGCGATGGTGTGGATGATCTTCATGATGGATCGCAGGTCAGTAGGCGTGCAGGGCTTCGTCGGGGAAGCTGCCGTCCTTGACGGCGGCCACATAGCGGCGGATGGCGTCGTCAGCCGAACCACCTTCGGCGGCGAAGTTGCGCACGAAACGCGGCAGCTTGCCGCGCGTGATGTTGAGCATGTCGTGCAGCACCAGCACCTGGCCGGCGGTGCCCGAACCGGCGCCGATGCCAATGACCATCATGCCGGGGTTCTCGTCCTGCACCTGGCGGGCCACAGCGGAAGGCATCAGCTCCAGCACCGTCATGGCCGCACCGGCCTGGGCCAGCTCGCTCGCGTGCTTGCGCAAGGTGGCGGCGCCGGCCTCGTCACGGCCCTGGATGCGGTAGCCGCCCAGCGCGTGCACGCTTTGCGGGGTCAGGCCCAGGTGACCGCACACAGGAATGCCGCGCTCGGTCAGGAAGTGCACGACCTCGGTGGTCCAGCCTCCGCCTTCGAGCTTGATCATGTGGGCACCGGCCTGCATCAGGGCCACGCACGAGCGCAGGGCCTGCTCGCGGTTTTCCTGGTAGGCGCCAAAGGGCAGATCGCTCACCACCCAGGCGGTCTGGTTGCCACGGGCCACACAACGGGTGTGATAGACCATCTCGTCCAGCGACACCGGCACGGTGCTGGTGTGCCCCTGCACGATCATGCCCAGCGAGTCACCCACCAGGATGCAGTCCACGCCGGCCTCGTCCACCAGGCGCGCAAAGGTCGCGTCGTAGGCGGTCAGCATGGTGATCTTCTCGCCCTGGGCATGCATTTCGCGCAGGCGATGCAGGTTCATGGGCTTGCGGGAAACGGGGGCAGCAGCGGTCATCTTGAAGGGGGACCTGGGCAACAGGCCCCATGCAAAAGGGTGACGGGATTCTAGGCCGGCTCGTAGGCGAGCCGCACGTAGATGGGCGCGAAGGCCTCGGCCTGTGTGATCTCGAGCAGGCACTCTTTGGCCAACTCCAGCAGGGCGATGAAGGTGACGACCAGGACAGGGGTGCCCCGGGTCACATCGAACAGCTGCTCGAACTCGACAAAGCGCTTGCCTTGCAGGGTGCGCAACACCATGCTCATGTGCTCGCGCACCGAGAGCTCTTCGCGGGAGATGGTGTGATGGGTGTGCAGCTTGGCACGCTGGAGGATGTCCAGCCAGGCTTCGCGCAGATCGGCCACGCTGACGTCAGGGTGACGCACGTTCAGCGAGGGGTCGCTGTGCACCTCGACCCGCAGGAAGTCGCGTCCCAGCACGGGCAACTGATCGAGCCCGGCCGCGGCCAGCTTCATGCGCTCGTACTCGATGAGGCGGCGCACCAGCTCGGCACGCGGGTCTTCGGCCTCGTCGGCGCCCTCCACCTTCTTGGGTGGCAGCAGCATGCGCGACTTGATCTCGATGAGCATCGCCGCCATCAGCAGGTACTCGGAGGCCAGCTCGAGGTTGTGCTTGCGGATCTGATCGACGTAGGCCAGGTACTGGCGCGTGACGTCGGCCAGCGGGATGTCGAGGATGTTGAAGTTCTGCTTGCGGATCAGGTAGAGCAGCAAGTCGAGCGGGCCCTCGAAGGTTTCGAGGAAGATCTCGAGGGCATCGGGCGGGATGTAGAGGTCGGTGGGCATGGCGAACAAGGGCTCGCCATACAGCCGCGCCAAGGCGACCTGATCGACCACCAGGGGCAGGCCCTGGGCATCCAGGCCTGGCACCGACACCCCGCCCTCGGGGGCGGTCAGGGCTTCGTGCGTCACCGCTCAGCCTGTGCTCAGCCTGCCGTCAGCCGCTTCAGCCCTTGGTCTGGTAGACGTAGGGCTTTTGGGCCACGCGGGCTTCGCGCTGGGCTTTTTGCGTGTCCAGGTCCACCGAAGGGCGGTCCCACAGCAGGAAGCGGCCCTGACGCTGACGCTCTTCGAGCTGCGGGTCGCGCTGCTTGAGGCTGTCGATGAACTGGGTCGCGTCGGACTTGTAAGGCTTCCAGAAAAGGGGCATGGTGTGGTCCTGCTTAGGGGTATCAAGCCTGCCATTTTATCGGGCTTGCGGGAAATCACTCAAGAATCTCTGACGACATCGTCTCACGCGGAGCCGGCGAAGCGCAGGACAATGCCCACCATGCAGGAAATCGAACTGAAATTCCAGATCCCGGCCCTGGCACTGAGTGCGGTGCAGGCCGAACTCACCGCCCTGGATGGCGGCCACCATGCGCCCTTGCGTCTGCGGGCAGCCTACTTCGACACCCCCGAGCGTGCCCTGGCGCACGCCCACATGGCCCTGCGGGTGCGCCAGGAGGGTCGCCGGTGGGTGCAGACCCTCAAGGCCGGTGGCAGCAACACCATGATGCGCCTGGAGGACAACCAGCCGGCCAAGGCGCCCAAGGCGAGGCAGGCGGTGGTGGCCGATCTGGCCCGCCACCTTGGCACGCCGGCCGAGACTGCCTTGCGCACGGTGCTGGGCTGGGACCCGGCGCAAGACCCCAGTGGCGCCGCCACGGGCCTGATCGAGCTGTACCGCACCGACATCACCCGCCATCGTGCCCGTGTGACCGTGGGCGCAGGCACCCCCTACGAAGGCGTGGTGGAGCTGGCCCTCGACCTGGGTCACATCCACGCGGGCGAGCTGAACGTGACGGTGCGCGAGCTGGAGATCGAGTCGATCTCGGGCCACCCCATGGCCGTGATCGAAGCCAGCCGCGACTGGGTGAGGCGCCATGGCGTGTGGCTGGACACCCAGACCAAGGCCCACCGGGGTGACCGGCTGGCGCGAC
>JAGNPA010000166.1 GCA_017989885.1 Aquabacterium sp. | reverse complement strand
ATGTCCCGGGCGCCCTCCTGCAGCACGCTGGCCAGCACCTGCAAGACCTGATCGCCCATCGCATGGCCGTGCTGATCGTTGACGGCCTTGAAGTGGTCGGCATCGACCAGCAACACACTCAGGGGCGCGCCATTGCGCTGCACGCGCCGCCACTCGCGCGCCAGGTGCTGGTCGTAAGCCCGCCGGTTGTACAAGCCGGTGAGCGCATCGGTGTGCGCCAGCTCCGACAGGCGCTCGTTGAGCACGCCCACCTTGTGCATCTCCTCGGCCAGCAGCCGGTTGGCATCGGCCAGCCGGGTCAGGGCCTGGCGCAAGGTGATCTCACGCAAGGTGGCGTGCGCCAGCTCGGTCAGCACCTCCACATCGCGCGCCGTCCAGTGCCGGGGTTGCATGTCCACCGCGCAAAAACTGCCCAGCACCAGCCCCTCCGGGGTCACCAGCGGCACCCCGGCATAGGCCCGCACGCCCAGCGTCTGCACTGTGGGCACGTCGGCAAAGCCGGGCAGCGTGCTGACATCGTCCAGCAGCAAAGGCTCCGGCGAGAGCAAGGCGTAATGACAGAAGGTGCGCCCCTGGAGCTGACGTTCGCTGGCCAAGGGCTCGCCAAAACCGATGGCGCTCTTGTAGAAGTCCCGCCCGGCGTCCACCAGGGAGACAAAGGCGGCCGGCACCTCCAGCAAGCGGGCGGCCAAGCGAGTGAGGCGGTCGAAGCTCTCTTCGGCAGGGGTGTCCAGCAAGCCGGTGTCGCACACCGCCTGCAGCCGCGCCGGGTCGAGGCGGGCGGCGTTCACTTCGTCATCCGACGGCGCGGCAGCGGAAAAACTCATGGCGTGCGTGAGGCGGGGAAAGCGGACAGTGTGCCGCAAGATGGCCCACCGCCGTCCCGGTTTGCCCTCACAACGGTTGAGGTCACAGGTCGACTTATTGCCCTGAAACAAGCAATTTGCCCCAAGTAGCGATATCGTTACGCCTTTGCCAAAACCATGGCACTGTGATGCCCGCCGTTGCTGCGATCCAGCCGGCGGCATTTTCGTCATCCTTATCCGGAAAGCCCGTTATGAGCACCCAGCAGCCCACCATCATCTACACATTGACTGACGAGGCGCCGCTGCTGGCGACCAGCTCTTTCCTGCCGATCGTGCGCACCTTTGCCGCCCCGGCCGGCATCCACGTCACCACCAGCGACATCTCGGTGGCCGCCCGCATCCTGGGCGAGTTCCCCGAGTGCCTGAGCGAAGCGCAGCGCGTGCCCGACAACCTGGCCGAACTGGGCCGCCTGACCCTGCAGCCCGACACCAACATCATCAAGCTGCCCAACATCAGCGCCTCGGTGCACCAGCTGGTCAGCGCCATCAAGGAACTGCAGGGCAAGGGCTACGCCATCCCCGACTTTCCGGAAGACCCCAAGACCGACGAAGAAAAGGCCATCCGCGCCCGCTACGCCAAGTGCCTGGGCAGCGCCGTGAACCCCGTCCTGCGTGAAGGCAACTCCGACCGCCGCGCCCCTGCCGCCGTCAAGAACTACGCCCGCAAGAACCCGCACAGCATGGGTGAGTGGAGCCAGGCCTCGCGCACGCACGTGGCCACCATGAAGCACGGCGACTTCTACCACGGTGAAAAGTCCATGACGCTGGACAAGGCCCGTGACGTGAAGATGGAGCTGGTGACCGCCAGCGGCAAGACCCTGGTCCTCAAGCCCAAGGTGTCGCTGCTCGAAGGCGAGATCATCGACAGCATGTTCATGAGCAAGAAGGCGCTGTGCGAGTTCTACGAAACGCAGTTTGAAGATGCCCGCAAGACCGGCGTGATGCTGTCGCTGCACGTCAAGGCCACGATGATGAAGGTCTCGCACCCCATCGTGTTCGGTCACGCCGTGCGCATCTTCTACAAGGAAGCCTTCGAGAAACACGGCAAGCTGTTCGACGAGCTGGGCGTCAACGTCAACAACGGCCTGGTCAACCTGTACGACAAGATCGAGCAGCTGCCCAGCTCGCAGCGCGACGAGATCATCCAGGACATGCACGCCTGCCACGAGCACCGTCCCGAGCTGGCCATGGTGGACTCGGCCAAGGGCATCTCCAACCTGCACGCCCCCAACGACGTGATCGTGGACGCCTCGATGCCCGCCATGATCCGCATCGGCGGCAAGATGTGGGGTGCCGATGGCCGCCCGAAAGACACCAAGGCCGTGATCCCCGAGTCGACCTTTGCCCGCATCTACCAGGAGATGATCAACTTCTGCAAGACCAACGGCAACTTTGACCCGCGCACCATGGGCACCGTGCCCAACGTCGGCCTGATGGCCCAGCAAGCCGAAGAGTACGGCTCGCACGACAAGACCTTCGAGATTGCCGAGGCCGGTGTGGTCAACATCGTGGACCTGGCCACCGGCGAGATCCTGCTGTCGCAGAACGTGGAAGAAGGCGACATCTGGCGCATGTGCCAGGTCAAGGACGCGCCGATCCGCGACTGGGTCAAGCTGGCCGTCAACCGCGCCCGCAACTCCGGCATGACCGCCGTCTTCTGGCTGGACTCCTACCGTCCGCATGAAGCCGAACTGCGCAAGAAGGTCGAGCGCTACCTGAAGGACCACGACACGACGGGCCTGAACATCAAGGTCATGTCGCAGGTGCGCGCGATGCGCTACACGCTGGAGCGCGTGATCCGCGGCAAGGACACCATCTCGGTGACCGGCAACATCCTGCGCGACTACCTGACCGACCTGTTCCCCATCATGGAACTGGGCACCAGCGCCAAGATGCTGTCCATCGTCCCGCTGATGGCCGGTGGCGGCATGTACGAAACCGGTGCGGGCGGCTCGGCTCCCAAGCACGTCAAGCAGCTGGTGGAAGAAAACCACCTGCGCTGGGACTCGCTGGGTGAGTTCCTCGCGCTGGCCGTGTCGCTGGAAGACCTGGGCCTCAAGACTGGCAACACGCAAGCCAAGATCCTGGCCAAAACCCTGGACGCGGCCACCGGCACCCTGCTGGAGAACAACAAGAACCCGTCGCCCAAGACCGGTCAGCTCGACAACCGTGGCAGCCAGTTCTACCTGGCGATGTACTGGGCCCAGGCCCTGGCCGCCCAGACCGACGACGCGGCCCTGGCCGCCAAGTTCGCCCCGCTGGCCCAGGCCCTGAGCGCCCAGGAAGCCACCATCGTGGCCGAGCTGGCGGCGGTGCAAGGCAAGCCGGCCGACATCGGTGGCTACTACATGCCCGACGCGGCCAAGCTGGAAGCGGTCATGCGCCCCAGCGCCACGCTGAACGCCACGCTGGCGAGCGTGGTCGCCGCCTGATCCGCGCGTGATCCCTGAGTGACCCGACGGCCTCGCAAGAGGCCGTTTTTCATGGGGGGCCCGAACGGCTCACCAGGCGGCCGGGTCCACGTGATAGAAGCCCGCCAGCTCGGCATAGACGGCCGGCTGGGTCTGCCGCAGATCCTGGCCGCGCTCGAAAAACGCTTCGGTGGCCACGGCAAAGAACTCGGCGGGCTCGCTGGCCCCGTACGGGTCCAGCACCGTCTCCTCGCCACGCGCCACCTGGGCCTGCAGTTCGACAAAGGCCTGGCGCATCACCTCGGCCCAGCGGGCGTGGCGCTGCGCGCTGCCCAGCTCGGGCGCACCGTTGGTCAGGCCGTTCTCAGCGTCAAGCTGGTGGGCGAACTCGTGCAGCACCACGTTGAAGGCATCGTCCGGGATGCGGGCGCTGTCACGTGTCTCGTCCCAGGCCAGGATGACCTGCCCTTCGTCCCACGACTCCCCCACGCGCGCCTCGCGGCCCCCATGCACCAGCCCATGCTCGTCGGGATGCGTGTGCAGCACCCAGAAGGCCC
The DNA here is from genome assembly GCA_017989885.1 of Aquabacterium sp. Classification (GTDB taxonomy): domain Bacteria; phylum Pseudomonadota; class Gammaproteobacteria; order Burkholderiales; family Burkholderiaceae_C; genus Aquabacterium. The sequence goes on along the minus strand of JAGNPA010000166.1, from coordinate 1,334 downwards.
GGGGGTAGACCAGCACCTGACGCAGCCGGGGGTAGTAGCCCGTGGGCCGGTTGAGCAGCAGCAGGCAGGCCTGGGCCGCCACCGTCACACGCACCTCGTCGGTGATGGCCTGGCCTTCGCAGCCGATGAAGGCCTTTTCCGCCACAAAGACCTGCATGTGCCCCTTGAGCTGCGCCAGCAGCTCGGCCGGCATGCTGCGCGTCAGCGGCACCCGTCGGCGCAGGATGCGCTCCCAGTCTTCAGGAAAGGGCGCTGCCTGCAGGCGCCGCCGGCGCAAGGCCAGACGCCGAGGCTGCGTCCACAGCCAGACGATCCAGGCCAAGGCCAGGACGACCAGCAACAACAAGGGCAAAGGGTTGGGGGCAGACAAGCTCGTCACAGCGACATGGACGGTCGCTCGGCCATCGCCGCGCGCCAACGCATCAGGTACGGATGCGCCTCGGTGACGCGCACCTTGACCACGCGCGCAAAGTCCACCGCCACCACCGCCGTGATGTCGGCGATGCTGAACCGCTCGGTGGCGATGAAGTCACGGCCGGCCAGGCGTTCGTTGAGCATGTCAAAGAACTGCTGCACGCGCACCAGGCCCCGTTCGGCCAGCGCCGGGATCTGCGGGTGGTCCTGCGGGCCCGGCAAGGCGCGGTTGGCCATCGCCGGGCTGCCGTTGCGAAAGGCCTCGGCCACCGCCAGCAGGCCCTCGAACTCCATGCGCCAGTTCCAGCTGGCCACCTCGGCCTTCTCGGCCGGCGAGACACCCAGCAGGCGATGCTGGGGATACTGCGCCTCGATGTAGGCGGCGATCGCGGCGTTGTCGGTCAGCAGCAGGCCGTTCTCGGTGCGCAAGACCGGCACCGTGCACAGCGGGTTCACCGCGCGGAAAGCGTCACTGAGTTGCTCGCCGGTGCGCAGGTCCACCTGCACGGTCTCATGTGCCAGGCCTTTTTCGGCCAGAAAGATGCGGGCGCGGCGCGGGCTGGGGGCGGTGGCGCAGTCGTAAAGGGTCAGGGGCATGCCAACTTGTCCTGGGTGTTCGTCTCGAAATCGCTGGCGTCATGACGCTCGTGCAGCTGGCTGGCCGGGTCGCCCATCACACGGTTGACCATGCGCCCGCGCCGGGCTCCCGGACGCTGCGCGATCTCTTCTGCCCAGCGTACGACATGGGTGTACTCGTGGACCTGCAGGAATTCCCCAGCTTCGTACAACTGCCCCTTCGACAAGGCGCCGTACCAGGGCCAGATGGCCATGTCGGCGATCGTGTAGGTGTCGCCCACCATGTAGCGGTGCTCGGCCAGATGGCGGTTGAGCACGTCCATCTGGCGCTTGACCTCCATGGC
>JAGNPA010000165.1 GCA_017989885.1 Aquabacterium sp. | reverse complement strand
GCCTGGGCCGCGACATAGCCGCCGAACGAAAAGCCGGCCAACGCCAGCGGCAGGCCCTTGAGCGCCGGGTCGGTGAGGTGGTGGGCAACCACGGTGAGCAGGTCGGCGGTCTCACCGCGACCTTCGTCCCAACCCCCTTCCGACTGACCCACACCCCGGAAGTTGAAGCGCACCGCGCGCCACCCGGCCAGCACAAAGGCCCGGCACAGGGTGTGCACGACCTTGTTGTCCATGGTGCCGCCCTGGAGCGGATGCGGGTGGGCAATGACCGCCAAGCCCACAGGGGCGTGGGCAGGCTCTTCGATCACCACTTCGAGCAGGCCGGCAGGCCCGTCGATGGTCTGGGAAGCAGGGCGTCCGATCATGGCGTCTCAGCGCCCCACGTCGTCCGGCAGCACCAGGCGCTCGACGACCTCACCCTTGGCGAGGTGGCGATCGACGATCTCGTCGATGTCGGACTTGTCGACGAAGGTGTACCAGACCCCTTCCGGGTAGACCACGGCGACCGGGCCACCCGCGCAGCGGTCCAGGCAGCCAGCCTTGTTGACACGCACCTGCCCCTTGCCATTGAGCCCGGCTTCGGCGACCCGCTGCTTGCAGTGATCGAAGCCCGCTTTGGCGTCATGGTCACCGCAACTGGCTTCGCCATTGATGCGCTGGTTGAGACAGAAGAAGATGTGGCGCTGGTAATAGCTCATGGTCGTATTTTATGGGGTGGGGGCCGGGCGGCCTTCACGGCCCCACAGCCGTGTCAGCAACCAGCCCAGGGCGACGTAAGGCCACAGGATGCCAAACCAGCGTGACAGGCCGTGAAAGCGGATGAAACGCCCCTGCTCCCAGGCCTGCAGGGTCTGGGCGTAATAGGGATCAAGGGGAGCGAGGTGGATCAGGCCGATCAGCGCCAGCAACACGCCCACACCCAGCACCGCGCAGGTCATCCGGCTGCGCTGCACCAGCAGCATGCCGCCAGCCGCGCCCACCAGCAAGCCCACACTGGTGGGCAGGGTCACCCAGCTGAACGCATGGGGCGGCCCGAAGTTCAGGGCCGCCGACAGGACACTGGCCCCGATCGCCGACAAGACCAGCGCCGTCCACATCACCAGCCGCGGCCGCGGCGAGCGGGCCACCGCGCAGGCCAGGCACAGCGGCGCCAGCATGCCGGCCGCCACAGTGAGGGCCTCGATGGGGGCCGCCCACATGGCGCTCACCCCCGACATGTTCACGCTCGCCCACAGGCTGAGCGGGTCGTCCGGCAACAACCAGGCTTGCCAGGGGGTGTCGGCCATCCAGTCCACCAGGGCCAGGCGCACATGCGGCCACAACTGACCCTCCCCCAGCGGCAAGGGCGGCGGAAACAGCAGCCCCAGGGGCCACAACCACAGCAGCACCAAGCCCATGCCGGCTTGCGGGATGAACCAACGCTCACGCAAGCGATGCCAACCATCGACCAGGCCCAGTGCGTGCACGGTGACGGCCGCCAGCGTGCCCCAGGCCGCGCCCAGGGTGTTGAGCATCCAGTCGGTGACGGAGGGCACCCGATTGGGCAGCGCGAACTGCGCCAACTCCAGCGCGTAGGACAAGCCCGAGGCCGGCAGCAGCGTCAGGGGCACCGCCCACAAGGCGGAGCGCCCACTGCGCAGGTGCGCCAGGCACAGGATCAGGCCCAGTGGCAGGTAACCCAGAATGTTGCCAACCAGGTCATTGGCCACCTCATGACGGTGCTTGGGCAGCACCCAGGTGAAGCTGTGACTGGCCGGCCACTGCCAGCCCGTCAGGGGGTGCAAGGTGGCGTACACCACCAGGGCGACCGCGACCCAGGTCAGGGGCCAGGCCGCGCTGCGATGCTCAGGCATGGCAGACCGGGACACCACGCCGCGCGGGCTCAGCCCGCGGTGGGCTTGAGCACCACCAGGAAGACGGTGGCTGCAAACAGCAACACCGACACCTCGTTGAAGACCCGATACCAGCGGTGGGTGCGGCGGTTGTGCAGGTCTTCAAAGGTGCGCAGCAGGCGACGACACATGTGGTGGTAGCCGACCACGCCCAACACCAGCAGCAGCTTGATGTGGATCCAGATCTGCCCGGGCCCCTTGCCAATGCCAAAGTACAGCCACAGCAGGAAACCCAGCACCAGCGCCGGCACCATCAGGATGGTGCTGAAGCGGTAGAGCTTGCGGGCCATGATGAGCAAGCGCTCACGCTCGGCATGGCTGTCAGCGGGCACCATGGCCAGGTTGACGAACAGGCGCGGCAGGTAAAACAGACCGGCAAACCAGCTGGCCACGAAGATGATGTGGAGGGCTTTGACCCAGAGGTAGGCATTGCTCATGGCCCGATTATGGCCACCCGGCCACACAGCCGGCCTCGCAAAGTTTTGCAAAGTGCAAAAAAAGAGCCCCGGCCAGAGGCCGGGGCTTGCAAGCCTTCACGCTGTCATCACGGTAAGGCACCTGCTCAGGGAGGAAAAGCAGGGAATGAGGCCTTGCGGCGTATCATTCAAGGCGAATTATAGGGGGGATGCCCAAGCCTGTCTCTCGATGGCTCACCGCCGCAACACCGCCAGACAGGAATTTTTACCGCCTTTGCCGTTTTGCCCCCCACGCCCCTCTGATTGAGCGCACCTCACCATGACCATCTCGTCCCCCTTCCCCCACCATCGCCCCCGCCGCCTGCGCAAGGATGACTTCTCCCGCCGCCTGGTGCGCGAGCACCACCTGCGCGCCGATGACCTGATCTACCCGGTGTTCGTGCTGGACCAGGATGAGGGCACCGAGGCCGTGAGCTCGATGCCGGGGGTCGAGCGCCTGGGCCGCAGCGCGCTGTATGCCGCCGCCGAGCGCTGCCTGACGCTGGGGGTGCCGGTGCTGGCCTTGTTCCCGGTGATCGACGCCGCGTTCAAGACGCCCGACGGTCGCGAAGCGGGCAACCCCGAGGGCCTGGTGCCGCGCACGGTGCGCGAACTCAAGCGCCGCTTCCCCGAACTGGGCATCATGACCGACGTGGCGCTGGACCCCTACACCAGCCACGGCCAGGACGGCCTGCTGGACGAGACCGGCTACATCCTCAACGACGAGACCGTCGAGGTGCTGACCCGCCAGGCGCTGACTCAGGCCGAAGCTGGCGTGGACATCGTCGCCCCCAGCGACATGATGGACGGCCGCATCGGCGCCATCCGCCAGGCGCTGGAGTCGCAGAACCTGATCCACACCCGCATCATGGCCTACAGCGCCAAGTACGCGAGCGCCTTCTACGGCCCCTTCCGCGACGCGGTGGGCTCGTCGGCCAACCTGGGCAAGAGCAACAAGAAGGTCTACCAGATGGACCCGGCCAACAGCGACGAGGCCTTGCGCGAGGTCGCCCTCGACATCGAGGAAGGCGCCGACATGGTCATGGTCAAACCCGGCCTGCCTTACCTGGACATCGTGCGCCGCGTGAAAGACACCTTCAAGGTGCCGACCTTTGCCTACCAGGTCAGCGGCGAGTACGCGATGCTCAAGGCCGCCGCCCAGAACGGCTGGCTGGACCATGACGCCACGATGATGGAGTCGCTGCTGGCCTTCAAGCGCGCCGGCGCCGATGGGGTGCTGACCTACTTCGCGCTGGAAGCGGCCGAGCAGTTGCGCGCCCAGGGCTAAGATGCGGCCGACGTCACCCAGGGGTTTCCGTGCGCTTTTTCCTGATCCACGACAGCTTCGCCGAACTGCCTGACTGGCCCGCCACCCTGCCTGCGCAGGGTTTCCTGTGGGTGACCTGCAGCCGTCGCGTCTTCGAGGTGCAACTTGAGCGGACGCAGGAACACCTGCACCGGCTGGCCGGCGGGGGCCTGGTCGATCTGCACGTCTCCGACCTGATCAACCCGCAGCTGCCCTCGCAGTACGACTACACCTCGTGGTACGACCTGTTGGTGTTCCGCCGGCTGGCCGCAGGTCAGGGCACCGAGCGGATGTTCCTGGACGAGGAGCGCGGCACGGCCTCCAGCGCCAGCCAGGCCCTGGCCGCCATCGACACCAGCCCGGTGGGCTTCGCGGTGTTCGACCGCGTGCTGCTGACGGTGCACCCGGCCGATTGCTCGGTACGGGATTTTTTCCAGACCCGCTTGAGTCAATTGGGGCAAGGGGGACCGGGGAGCCCGGTGGCTGGCCAGGGTGGGGCCTCGCCGCTCAACGACGTCAAGCGTCCAGCGCACGACGACGAGGAGGCGCACCTGGGCGTGGACCCGTATCTGATCGAAGAACACCACCTCGCCGGACTGGCACACGGCCATCGCACGGAGGGACGCGGCCCGTCCCGCCTGCCGCCCAGCCCGGCCGACCTGATGCTGCGCATCGTCAACCACATGGTGGACAGCTACCTGGACCTGCGCCGGCTGCTGACCCGCCAGCTGGGCTATCTGCAACAGGACATGCTGCGCAGCAGCGGCCGCTTTCGCCACTGGCAGGCCCTGCTGGCCTCGCGCAACACCTTGCACATGCTGGAAGACATCTGCGAGGACCAGCGCAGCGCCCTGCAGGAGTGGATCGATGCGCTGGAAGACTGGCCGATGCCCACCGACCCCTTGGCCGCCCGCGAACGCGAAGTGCTGCGGGTGCGCTCGCGTGACGTGCAAGAACACATCGAGCGGGTGCTCAACCATGTGCGCCGGCTGGAGACCTCGTCGGAAAGCGCCGTGCAGATGCATTTTTCGCTGCAGGGCAGCCGCACCAACGCCATCATGCGCACCCTGACGGTGTTGACCGCCATCTTCCTGCCGCTCAACCTCATCACCGGGGTGTTCGGCATGAACTTCGACGCCCTGCCCCTGATCCACTCCAGTGGTGGGTTCTGGCTGGCGTTTGGTCTGATGGCCCTGGTGGTGGTGACGCTGGTGTGGTGGTTCCGGCGCAACCGTTACCTGGGCGATTGATCGGCCCCCCGATCAGGCGCGCGATCGGGAGATTGGGCCCGCGACTGCATCAGCACCTCGCGCGCCAGGCACAGGTCATCCCAGGCCAAGGCCTTGTCGGCCGGTGAGCGCAAGAGGTAGGCCGGGTGGTAGGTGACGATGACCGGGACGCCCTGTACCTGATGTACCCGCCCACGCAGTTTGCCCAAGGGCTCGCTGGACTTGAGCAGCGACTGCACCGCAAAGCGCCCCATCGCCAGCACGACCCGGGGCCGCACCAGCGCCATCT
>JAGNPA010000009.1:1345-15382 GCA_017989885.1 Aquabacterium sp. | reverse complement strand
TGGCGTGCCGGCATCGGAGTTTCCTGATCTGGCTCAAACACCCTGAGCTTCTCAGGGTTATCCCCTAAATTCGCTGAATGGGCTTGATGTGGCGCAAGTCTGGCGTGGGATTGGCTTGTTGCAATGCGTTCATGGCGGCGCCGAAGGTCGGTGTCGCATCGCTTCCTTGTCATCCAAAGGATTGCATCATGAACAAGACCCTTCGCGCTGTCGCCATCGCCGCTCTGTCTGTGGCCGCTCTGACCCCTGCCATGGCGCAGGAATCACCCTGGCAAGTGCGTGTGCGTGCGGTGAATCTGGATCCGGCGAACAAGACCGAGAAGGGGTTGGATCTGGCCGTGAACGCCAAGCTGATTCCCGAAGTGGACATCAGCTACTTCTTCACGCCCAACATCGCCGCCGAGCTGATCCTGACCTATCCGCAAAAGCACAACGTCAAGCTGAACGGTGACGTGATCGGTAGTCTGCGTCACCTGCCGCCGACGCTGACGGCGCAGTACCACTTCATGCCCAACGACACGGCCATCCGGCCGTATGTGGGTGTGGGCTTGAACTACACCAACTTCTCTTCTGTGAGCCTGCCCAATCTGGGCGGCGCAATCGGGCAACTGAACGTCAAGCGCAGCAGCTTTGGCTGGGCGCTGCAAGCAGGCATGGACGTCCCGCTGACCAAAAACTGGTCGCTGAACGTCGATGTCAAGAAGGTGCAGATCCGCGCCGAAGTGCAGGCACAGGATGGCAGCGAGGTCGATACCCTCAAGGTCGACCCCCTGCTGATCGGCGTGGGCCTCGGCTACCGCTTCTGAGGCGGCTCACCGCGTGAGCCTGTCAAGGCTCTGCACCCCCACACAGGGCTCCCGGTTGGGAGCCCTTTTGCATGGGCGTGGCGATTTCGACGCCAAATGCTCCCAGGCGCGCGCCTGCGACCTCCCCCGCATGGGGGGTGATTAAGGGTCTACGCTAAAGGGACTCTGAGGCAGTGCTTGCAAGATCGAGGCGTCTGCGGTGACAACCGCGCCTTTCTCAACATTGACCAACCTTGGGGTGATCGCATGCAAGCACGCTCTGCCATTTTGAAGTCCACCGTCCTGGCCGCTTTGCTTGCGACCAGCCTCTCGGCCGCGCAGGCTGCCGCCTTCACTGCACCGACCTCGGCCGTGCTGTCCCTCGGTGGGCTGACAGGCCTGTTGACGACGGCCACCTTCGAGAGCCTCGGTGGCGCCAGCTTCGATGCTGGCACCAGCACGCTGACCTCGGCCTTCACCTCGGTGAGCCTGAGCAGCGGTGCGGCCACCGACCTGATCGGCTCGGCCAACGCCAGCGACGGCATCCGTCTGATCTCGGGGGCCTCGATCGTCGACATCACCGGCTTGAGCTACAGCAACGCCACCAAGACGCTGAGCGCCGTGGTGTCGATCAACGGCACGCAGGCCTACAGCGGCGCGTTCCTGAAAGCGGGCACCACCTCCGTTTCCGAAACCTTCAATGCCACCTTGGGCACCGGCCTGTTGAATGCGGATGCCCTGAAGCTGACCAGTGCCGCAGCCACGCCGCTGCTGACGGCCTTCAATGCCACCAGCTACATCCCCCTGGTCGGGCTGTTCGAGATCGGTAGCCTGCAGGTCGACGTGCTGTCGCCTGCGGTCACCGCCGTGCCCGAGCCCTCCACCTACGCCCTGATGGGCCTGGGCCTGGTTGGCATCGGTTTCGCCGCGCGCCGTCGCCGCGCCGCCTGATTCGCATCAGTTCTCTGCGTGGGCCCAGCCAGACCTGTGGTTTGGTGAGGTTTTCGGGGGCGCCCTCTGTGGCGCCCCACTTTTTTGTGACCGCTGCCCACGCCAGCAAGCCGGAACCTGCAGGAGTAGACTGACGGATTGCATCCCGCATCTGCTTTTTTCCGGAGTCGTTTTGATGTCGACCGCGCGTACCGCCGCTTCGCCCACCCCTCGCCGCACGGCCTCTGCTCAGGCCAAGCCGGCGATCAAGGCCAAGGCCGGACCGCTGACGATTCAGGACTACCTGCAAAAGATCCTCACCAGCCGCGTCTACGACGTCGCCGTGGAAACCTCGCTGGACGCGGCCCGCAACCTGTCGGCGCGCCTGGGCCACCAGGTCTACCTCAAGCGCGAAGACCAGCAGCCTGTGTTCAGCTTCAAGCTGCGCGGCGCCTACAACAAGATGGCCAAGCTCAGCGCGGCCGCCCGCGACAAGGGCGTGATCTGTGCGTCAGCGGGCAACCACGCCCAAGGCGTGGCCCTGGGCGCGCGTCGCCTGGGTTGCCAGGCCACCATCGTCATGCCGTTCACGACCCCGCAGGTCAAGATCGACGCGGTGCGCCGCTTCGGCGGCGACAACGTGCGCATCGTCCTGCACGGCGAGAGCTATTCCGATGCGGCCCAGCACGCCAAGGTGCTGGAAAAGAGCGAAGCCCTGACCTTCGTCCACCCCTTTGACGACCCCGAGGTGATTGCCGGGCAGGGCACCGTCGCCATGGAGATCCTGCGCCAGCATGCAGGCCCCATCGACGCGGTGTTCGTGGCCATCGGCGGCGGGGGCCTGATCAGCGGCGTGGCCGCCTACATCAAGGCCGTGCGCCCCGAGATCAAGGTGATCGGCGTGCAGATGAACGACTCGGACGCCATGGTGCGCTCGGTGCAGGCCGGCAAGCGTGTCACGCTGCACGACGTCGGCCTGTTCTCGGACGGCACGGCCGTGAAGCTGGTGGGCGAGGAAACCTTCCGCCTGACCCGCGAGCTGGTCGATGATTACGTGGTGGTCAACACCGATGCGGTGTGCGCGGCCATCAAGGACATCTACGAAGACACCCGCTCCATCGTCGAGCCCGCCGGCGCGATGGGTGTGGCCGCGCTCAAGCAGTACGCCGCTCAGCACGGTGGCGAGGGCTGCACCTACATCGCCATCAACTGCGGCGCCAACATGAACTTCGACCGCCTGCGCTTTGTCGCCGAGCGTTCGGAAGTGGGTGAAGAGCGCGAAGCCTTGATGGCTGTGACCATCCCGGAAGAGCGTGGCTCGTTCAAGCGCTTTTGCGAGCTGATCGGCCCGCGCAGCGTCACCGAGTTCAACTACCGCATCTCCGACGAGAACGTGGCCCATGTGTTCGTCGGCCTGAGCACCAAGCTCAAGGGCGAGTCCGAGCAGATCGCGGCGCAGTTCGAGTCCCAGGGCTTTCGCACCGTGGACCTGTCGGGTGACGAGCTGGCCAAGACCCACATCCGCCACATGGTCGGCGGGCGCTCGGCGCTGGCCGAGGGCGAGCGGCTGTACAGCTTCATCTTCCCGGAGCGTCCGGGTGCCTTGATGACCTTCCTGACCAGCCTGCCACCGGGCTGGAACATCAGCCTGTTCCACTACCGCAACCAGGGTGCCGACTATGGCCGCATCCTGGTGGGCCTGCAGGTGCCCAAGGGTGAGGCCAAGGCCATCAAGCCCTTCCTGTCAGGCCTGGGCTACGTCTACGTCGACGAGACGAACAACCCGGTCTACCGCCTGTTCCTGCGCTGAGCCTGAGCCGGTCGGCTCAGTCGTCGGTCCGGTTGTCGCCCCGGTCGGATTCTGCGGCCTGGGCTGACGGTGAGACGCCGGGCAGGGCGGGGGCCATGGCGGTGCTCACGCCCGTGGGCGGCGGCAGGCTGCCGGTGGCCGGTGCTGGCAAGCTGGGCAGGGCCAGGGTCAGCGCGGCCGGGCCATCGGCCGGGCCGATCTGGGCGCCACCGGCATCGACCCGCTGCAGCACCATCGCGCCATCGACCGCCTGCCCCACGCGCACCGCGCGAGCCGGCTGCCCATCGACCGACAGCAGCGCCACACCACTGAAGCCGCTCGCATCGCCCGAAGCAAAAGCGCCTTGCAACTGAATGCGCCCAGCCAGCGCCGACTGGGCACCCGCGTCGATCGCCTGGGGTGACGCTGTGGCCGGTCCACTCAAGAGGCGACGGAAGTCCCCCTTGCTGCCGCTGTCCATGGACACGGAGAGCGCGTTGGCCGGCACCGCAATGGGCTGGGCCAGCCAGCGCAGGCCCCAATAAGCCAGACTGGCCGCAACAGCGGCCCAAATGACGAGGGCGGACAGACGTGATGACATAGAGGGCCATTATGATGGGTCTTCCCCATCCCCTGTGTGACGGGTCAGGCCTTCAAACCTGGGGTTGATCCCACCGTGTGCGGGGTCGGCTGCCATGCATGCTCGGGGCATGCGGCGTGGGTGTCGCACGGTGGGCGGGAACCTTTCTCGGACTGTTTCGGAATTTGTCATGAAGATGTGTGCGCGTATCCCCCTAGGGGCCCGGGCGCTGGCACGAGGCGTGCAGCGCGGTTTCACCCTGATCGAACTGATGGTGGTGTTGGTGATCATCGGCCTGCTGGCGGCCCTGATCGTGCCCAACGTCATGGACCGTGCCGACGACGCCCGCGTGACGGCGGCCCGCACCGACGTCAGCAACCTGATGCAGGCGCTCAAGCTCTATCGCCTGGACAACCAGCGCTACCCCACGGCCGAACAAGGCCTGCAGGCCCTGGTCGCCAAGCCCACGGCCGGTCCCATCCCGTCCAACTGGAAGCCGTATCTGGAGAAGCTGCCCAACGACCCCTGGGGGGCGCAGTATCAGTACGTGAACCCGGGCGTCAAGGGCGCGGTCGATGTCTTCAGTTTCGGCGCCGATGGCCAAAGTGGCGGTGAAGGCCGGGATGCGGACGTCGGCTCCTGGCAGTAAGTCGCGCCTCGCCCGAGGCTTCACCTTGCTCGAACTCATGGTGGTCGTCGCCATGATCGGCGTGGCCTCGGCCGTGGTGTCCTTTGCGCTGCCCGATCCGTCCAGCACGCGGCTCGAGCGCGAGGCGGCCCGCCTGATCGCCCTGCTGGAGTCGGCACGCACGCAGGCGCGCGCCGGCGCCATGACGGTGCTGTGGGTGCCGCAGGCCAAAGGGCCCGACGCCGATTTTCAGTTTCTCGGTCTGCCGCCGGCCTTGATGCCGCCGCTGCAGTGGCTCACGCCCGAGGTCCAGGCCGAGGTGGTGGACGGGCGCAGCATCGTGCTGGGCCCCGAGCCGGTGATCGGTGCGCAGAAGGTGGTGTTGCGCCTGGGCGAGCGGCAACTGGTGGTGGGCACGCTGGGCCTGGGCCCGTTCCAGGTGCTGACTGGCGAGCCCACGCTTGACGAGGTGCCGCTGCTGGAGGGGATGGGCCGTGCCGTCACGCCTTGACCCCCGCGTGCCTCGTGCACACCGCGCGCACGGCATGACCCTCATCGAGGTGCTGGTGGCCCTGGCCATCGTCGCCGTCACGCTGTCGGCCGGCATCAAGGCCGCCGGTGGGCTGACGCTCAACGCCCAGCGCATGAGCGACCTGGTGCTGGCGCAGGGCTGCGCCGAAAACCAGATCACCGCCTTGAAGCTGAGCCAGACTTTCCCGGCCGTGGGTGACAGCGATTTCAGCTGCCAGCAGCTGGGTCGCCAGCTGCCCGGCCGCATGACCGTGCGCCCCACGCCCAACCCCAATTTCCGCCGCGTGGATGCGCAGGTCTTCGATGAGGCCCAGCTGCCCATTGTCAAGCTGTCCACCGTGTTGCCACGCGCCCGATGATGTGCCTGTCTGCCCGCCCCCAGTCCGGACCTCGCGGCCCTCGTGCGGCCCGTGGCTTCACCCTCATCGAGGTGCTGGTGTCGCTGCTGATCCTGTCGGTGCTGGCCGCCTCGGCCTGGAAGGGGCTGGACGCGATCAGCACGGCGCGCCAGGTGGCCGAGGACAACCTGCAGCAGACCTTGCGCCTGCAGGCCGTGATGACGCAGTTCGAGACCGATCTGGCCCAGGTGCTCGACACCCAGGTGACCCAGGGCTTTCAGTTTGACGGGGCGGCCCTGCGGATGACCCGGCGCAGTCCGTCCGGTGTGCAGGTGGTGGTGTGGTCGCTGCGCGAAGGCCGCTGGCAGCGCTGGGCCAGTGCCGAGTCCACCCAGGTCGGTGGCCTGCAGCGTGCCTGGCAGCAGTCGCAGCAGCTGCTGGGGCGTGAGCGCGGCACCCTGGTCGCCTTGCGCGGGGTGGCGCAGTGGCAGGTCTTTTGTTTCCGCAACGGGGCCATGAGCAACTGCCAGTCCTCGGGCGATGTGGTGCGCGGCGCGGCGGGGGCGGACGCCCTCAGCGGCCTGCGTGAACAGCTGCCGCAGGCCGTGCGCCTGCAGCTGGTGCTGGGCGAGGGCAGTGGCTTTCAGGGCATGCTCAGCCGCGACCTGATGCTGGCCCCCCAGCCTCAGCAGGATTGAGGGCCGGATGATGCGCATGCGTTCAGGGTCCGTCCCACGCCATCGCCAGCAAGGGGCCGCCTTGCTGATGGCCATGGTCATCGTCACGCTGGTGGCCACCTTGTCGGCCACCATGGTCTGGCAACAGTGGCGCGCCGTGCAGGTCGAGAGCGCCGAGCGCGTGCGCACGCAGGCCACCTGGGTGCTCAGTGGCGCGCTTGACTGGGCCATGCTGATCCTGCGCGAAGACCAGCGCAGCGGCGGCCCCGACCACCTGGGCGAGCCCTGGGCCATCCCGCTGGCCGAGGCACGGCTGTCCACCTTCCTGGCCGCCGACACCGACAACAACGCGGCCGACGAAGGCGGCACGCCCGAGGCCTTCCTGTCCGGTCAGGTCGAAGACGCGACCGCCCGCTACAACCTGCGCAATGTGCTGTCGGCCGAGGGCGAACTGGTGCCCGACGAGGTGGCCGTGCTGCGACGCCTGTGCGAGAACGCCGGCTTGTCACCCGCCCTGGCCGAAGGGCTGGCCTCGGCCTGGCGGCGCGCGACCCTGGCCACGCTGGCCGACGACCCGACCATGCTGGAGAAGCTGGGCGGCGAGGACGCGCGCAGCCAGGCACCCCTGCAACCGCAGCGCATCGACGAGCTCACCTGGCTGGGCATGGACGCCGCCACCGTCGAGCGCCTGCGCCCGGTGTTGACCGTGCTGCCGCTGCGCACCCAGGTCAACGTCAACACGGCCTCGCGCGAGGTGCTGGCGGCCGTGGTCGACGGGCTGGATCTGGGCCGGGCTGCCCGTCTGGTGCAGGTGCGCCAGCGCAGTCCGTTCAAGAGCCTCGATGAGCTGGGCAATGTGCTGGGCGCGGGCAACTGGCGCTTCGAGCGTCTGGCCGTCGGGTCGGATTTTTTCGAGGTGCGCGGACGGCTGCGCCTGGAGGAGAACGTGATCGAGCAGCGTCATCTGGTGCAGCGCGTGGGCAATGAGATCAAGGTGCGGAACCAGTCACGCTTTTCCGGACTCGATCAGTCTGGTGCACCGGGAGGCCCCCCGTGATCAGGGTGTGGCCGCCGGTTCGGTGCAGGTATCAATCCTTAAGGGATGAGCCGGATCCCCCTCCTACAATCACTGAGCACCCGGCTGGGGTGTGGCAGGGAACACTGACATCTGAACTCCGGGCATGAGCATCCTCATCATTCAACTGCCGGCGCGCCAGCGTCCGAGCGCGTCAGCGCCCGATGCGGCCGCAGTCACGCCCGGGCCCCAGTCCTACGCCTACGTGCTCAGTGCCGATGGCGAGAGCCTGAGCCGTCAGGGCCGAGGCGAGCTGACGCAAATGCCGGCGGCCGACAGCGTGGTGGCCGTGCTGGCCCCCACCGATGTGAGCTGGCACCGCCTCACCCTGCCCAAGGCGCCGCAGGCCCGTTTGCGCGCCGCGCTGGCCAGCCTGCTGGAAGACGCCTTGCTGGACGAGCCGGAGCAGTTGCACCTGGCGGTGGCCCCGCAGCCCAAGGTTGGGCAGCCGACCTGGGTGGCGGTGTGCGACCACACCTGGCTGACCTCGCAGCTGATGGCGCTGGAGAAGGCCCAGCTGCGCGTGGACCGTGTGGTGCCCGGCGCGGCCCCCGATGAGCCCGCCACGGCCTTGTTCCACGAGGCCTTCGAGGCGGGGCAGGGCAGCTCCGAGTCCGGGCCCGAGGTGCTGATGACCTGGGCCAGCCCCGAAGGCGTGTCGACCTGGCCGCTGGGCGGCAGCCTCTCGCGCGGCCTGCTGCCCGATCCGCTGCCCCCGCAGGCCCGCTTCTTTGCGACCCCGCCGGTGGCCTCGCCGGCCGAGCGCTGGCTGGGTCGGGCCGTGACCGTGCAGACCGCCTCGGAGCACATGCTGCTGGCCTCGCGCTCGCTGTGGAACCTGCTGCAGTTCGAGCTGGCGCCCCGCAGCAAGGGCGCCCATGCGCTGTCCGACCAGTGGCGGCATTTCATGTCGCCCACTTGGCGACCGGTGCGCGTGGGCTTGGCCGCCTTGGTGGCGGTGCAGGTGCTGGGGCTCAATGTGTGGGCCTGGCACCAGCAGCACACGCTCAAGAGCCGCCAGGCCCAGCGCGTGCAATTGCTGCAGCAGGCGCATCCGCAGGTGCGCGTGGTGCTCGATGCCCCCGTGCAGATGCAGCGCGAAACCGACACCCTGCGGGCCCAGGCTGGTGAGCCGGGTGGCAATGACCTGGAATCTCTGATGGCCCTGGTGGCCACCGCCTGGCCTCGCGAGATGCCCTCGGCCTCGCTGCGCTATGACGGCCAGGCCCTGAGCGTGGCGCCACCGGCCGGCTGGGGCCCGGGCGACATCGAAGCGTTTCGTGCGCAACTGGGCGCGGCCGGCGCGCAGGTGGACACGCAGGCTGATGGCCTGCTGACCGTGCGCCGTGGCCCCCGCAGCTGAAGCCCCTTGAAAGCAGTCTGAATGAGTTCCTCTTCCGAGCGTGTTCAATCCTTGCGCCAGGCCTGGCAGGCCCAGTGGGCCAACATGTCGCCCAGCGAGCGTCGCCTGCTCACCGTGGCCGCCTGGCTGGCGGGCCTCACCCTGGTGGTGATGGTGGGGGTGCGGCCGGCCTGGCGTACCTTGCAGACCGTCCCGACCCAGATGCAGGCGGTGGAGGCCGAGCTGGCGCTGATGCGACAGCAGGCCGATGAGGCGCAGACCCTGCGCCAGCGCCCGCCAGTGCCGCCCGTCCAGGCGGAAGCCAGTTTGCAGTCCGCCACCGCGCGTCTCGGCGCGGGCGCGCGGCTGAGCCGTCAGGGTGACCGCGCGGTGCTGACCTTCCAGGGCGTGTCGGGCGAGGCCCTGGCGGCGTGGCTGGAGGAGGTGCGGGTGGGCGCACGGGCGCGGCCGCTGGAGGCGAGCTGGCAGCAAGGCGGCGACGCGCTCTTCCAGGGCTCGGTCACCTTGTCTTTGGGTGCAGGAGGGGCGCTGTGAGCACGTTTCAGACCACCGTGCAAGGCACCTTTCAGTTGTTGCGCCTGCGCTGGGCGCGGCGTCCCCGCTGGTTGCTGGGCCCCGAGGCCTACGTCACCCGCAGCTTCGAGTCCACGCTCGAGGTGCTGCGCTGGGACAAGGTGCGCAAGGCGGGCCAGCGCTGGGCCTGGGCCGGTGCCGTGCTGGGTGGTGTGGCTGGGCTGGTGGCATTTGCGCCCGCCAGCTGGCTGGCCCATGGCGTTTCGCGCTTGAGTGGCGAGCGCCTGCTGCTGGCCGATGCCCAAGGCACGATCTGGCAAGGCCAGGCGGTGGCCGTGCTCACCGGCGGGCCGGGCAGCCGGGACGTGCGCGCCCTGCCGGGTCGCTTGAACTGGACCTTGCGCTGGCAGGACCGCGGCGTGCGCGTGGTGCTGCAGCATGACTGCTGCCTGCCGCAGCCGGTGGCGATGCAGGTGCGACCCGGCTGGGGTCGCGCGCGGGTCGATGTCGGCCTCGTGCCGGTGGACAACCCGCGTGGCTGGCAGACCTCGGGCACGCTCGGTCACTGGCCGGCCGCGTGGCTGAGCGGCCTGGGCACGCCCTGGAACACCTTGCAGCTCGGCGGCGTGCTGCGCGTGTCCGCCAACCAGCTTGCCGTCGAGTGGGTGGGTGGGCGCGTGCGGGTGAGTGGCCAGGCCGATGTCTGGCTGGACAACGTGTCGTCCCGTCTGACGACCCTCGACCGCCTGGGCTCCTACCACCTCGGCCTGCGTGCCGATGAGCAGGGCCTGGTACAGATGTCGCTGCGCACCGTGGACGGTGCCTTGCAGCTGTCGGGCCTGGGCACGGTCAGTGCCGGTGGCACCTTCTTCCGGGGTGAGGCGCGGGCCAGCGAGGCCGAGCGCGGGGCTCTGGACAATTTGTTGAACATCATCGGCCGCCGCTCGGGCGACCGGTCTGTCATTTCGATCGGATAAGGCATGAAGACCCATCCCCTGCTGACACGTCCCCGCGCCACGGCGCTGCTCATGGCCCTGGCCCTGGGCTGGGGGCCGGGTGGCTTCCTGAACGTGGGCCAGGCCCTGGCCTCCCCGCAGCCCGGTGCCCGCGAGTCGATGGTGACGCTGAACTTCGTCAACGCCGAAATCGAAGGCGTGGCCCGTGCCATGGCCGCCATCCTCAATCGCCAGATCCTGGTCGATCCGCGCGTCAAGGGCACGATCACGCTCTACAGCGATCAGCCCATGAGCACGCGTGCGGCGTATCAGAACTTCCTGGCGGCGCTGCGCGGCCAGGGCTTCAGCATGGTGGATGTGGCCGGCCTGCTCAAGATCGTGCCCGAGGCCGAGGCCAAGCTGCAGACCGGCACCGTCGATGTGGGCGCGGTGCGCCGCTCGGGCGACCAGGTGCTCACCCAGATATTCCGCCTGCAAAACGAGAGTGCGAACAACCTGGTGGCGGTGCTGCGCCCGCTGATCAGCCCCAACAACACGATCAACGCCAACCCGTCGAGCAACACCCTGGTCATCACCGACTACGCCGACAACCTGCGGCGCCTCGGCCAGATGATCGCGGCCCTGGATGTGCCCACGTCCACCGACCTGGAAGCCATCCCGCTGCAGCACGCGGTGGCGGTGGACCTGGCGCCGGTGGTGCAGCGCCTGGCCGACGGCGGTGGCGCGGCGCCTGCGGCGCCGGGTGCGGGCGCCGGGGCGGCGGGCACGCTGGTGATGGCCGATGCCCGCACCAACACCCTGATGGTCCGCACGCCCTCGCCGGCGCGCATGACCCTGGTGCGCAACCTCGTGCAGCGCCTCGACCGTCCCGGCACGGCCGGGGTGGGCGGCAGCGGCATCCACGTGGTCTACCTCAAGAATGCCGATGCGGTGAAGCTGGCCCAGGTGCTGCGCGCGGCCTATCCGGGCGCGGGCGGCAGCGGTGGCTCCGGCGGCGGCACGGACACCGCTGCGGCCACGGGCACCCGCAATGCCGGCAACGCCCTGGGCGCGGGCAACATGGGCAATGCCAACGCGGCCTCGTCGCAGGCCACCGCACCGGTGGCGGCCTCGGCCCAGCCTTCGACTGGCGGCTTCATCCAGGCCGACCCCAGCACCAACTCGCTGATCATCACGGCCTCCGAGGCGCAGTACCGCCAGCTGCGGGCGGTCATCGACCAGCTCGACGGCCGCCGTGCCCAGATCTACATCGAGGCCATGATCGTCAAGGTCGATGCCGAGAAGGCCGCCAGCCTGGGCGTGCAGTGGGCCGGCGGCGCCGGCACCAACACGCTGGTGGGCGCGGGCGCCAACTTCACCGGCTTCGGCAAGATCCCGGCCCTGACCGATGTGCTCACCAGTGCGGCCGCCAACTCGGTGCCGGCGCTCAACGGCTTCAACGTGGCCCTGGCGCGGCGCCTGAGCGATGGCAGCATCAGCCTGGGCGCGCTGGCCACCTTCCTGC
Source organism: Aquabacterium sp. (assembly GCA_017989885.1). GTDB lineage: Bacteria > Pseudomonadota > Gammaproteobacteria > Burkholderiales > Burkholderiaceae_C > Aquabacterium. The sequence goes on along the minus strand of JAGNPA010000009.1, from coordinate 3,713 downwards.
AGACCGAGGCGGGCGGCAACATCCTGTCCACACCCAACCTGGTCACCCTTGACAACGAAGAGGCCAAGATCGTCGTGGGCGAGAACGTGCCCTTCGTGACCGGCAGCTACAGCAACACCGGCTCGAACAATGGCTCGGTCAACCCCTTCCAGACGGTCGAGCGCAAGGACGTGGGCCTGACCTTGCGGGTGCGCCCGCAGGTGGGCGAGGGCGGCGCGGTGCGCATGACCATCTTCCAGGAAGATGCCAGTGTCAAGAGCGCCACGGCGTCGGCCGCGAATGGCCCGACCACGTCCAAGAGCTCCATCGAAACCTCGGTGGTGGTGGACGATGGCGAGGTGCTGGTGCTGGGCGGCCTGATGAAGGACGAGTACACCGACGGGCAGTCCAAGGTGCCTTTGCTGGGTGACATCCCCTATCTGGGCAACCTGTTCAAGAGCCAGGAGCGCGGCCGCAAGAAGACCAACCTGATGGTGTTCCTGCGCCCGATCGTGATGCGCAACCAGGACGCGGCCAACGCCCTGACGCTGGACCGCTATGAGTACATGCGTCAGCGCCAGATGGACAGCCAGCCCAAGGAAAGCACCTTGCTGCCCATCAACGAGGCGCCCTTGCTCGATCCGCTCAAGCTCAGCACCCGGTTGAACCTGCCTTCGACCCAGCAGCCGCTGGACGACCCGAACACCCCGGTCACCAACGTCCTGATGCCCGCCGGCACGGGCTATGCGGCCAAGCTGGCCCCGGTGCCCGCGCCCAAGCCCGACACCGCGGTGCCGCTGGCCCCGCCTGTGGCGCCTTGAGCCAGGGAGCACGCACACCATGGGCGCACGCCACCCCCTTCCTTACGCCTTTGCCAAGGCCCACAACCTGCTGCTGGAGCAGGATGGCGAGCGCGCCACGCTGTGGGCCAGCCTGAACGTCTCGCACGCGGCCCTGTCCGAGGTGCTGCGCCTGTACGCTGTCAACCGCATCGAGCACGATCCGCCCGACACCCTGGCGCAGCGCATCGCGGCGGCCTACTCGGGCGGCGAGGGCAGTGCAGCGGCTGTGGTCGGTGAGGTCGAAAGCGCGGTCGACCTGTCGCGCATGCTGCAAGAGCTGCCCGCCGTCGAAGACCTGCTCGAATCGAGCAACGACGCGCCCATCATCCGCATGCTCAATGCGCTGCTGACGCAGGCGACCAAGGACGGCGCGTCGGACATCCACATCGAGCCCTACGAGCGCTCGTCGGCCGTGCGCTTTCGGGTGGACGGCACGCTGCGCGAGGTGGTGCAGCCCAACAAGGCGCTGCACGCCGCGCTGATCTCGCGCCTGAAGATCATGGCCGAGCTCGACATCTCCGAAAAGCGCCTGCCGCAAGACGGCCGCATCAGCCTGCGCATCGGTGGCCGCGCGGTGGACGTGCGGGTCTCGACGCTGCCCTCGGCGCATGGCGAGCGCGCCGTGCTGCGGATCCTGGACAAGGGCGACACCAGCAAGTTCACGCTGGAGTCGCTGGGCATGAGCGGCGAGTCGCTCGACAAGTTCAAGCGGCTGCTGCGCCAGCCCCACGGCATCGTGCTGGTCACCGGCCCCACCGGCTCGGGCAAGACCACCACGCTGTACGCGGGCCTGAGCACAGTGGACGCCTCCACCACCAATGTGCTGACCGTCGAAGACCCGGTCGAGTACGAACTGGCGGGCATCGGCCAGACCCAGGTCAATGCCAAGATCGAGCTGACCTTTGCCAAGGCCCTGCGCGCCATCCTGCGCCAGGATCCGGACGTCATCATGATTGGTGAAATCCGCGACTTCGAGACCGCGCAGATCGCCGTGCAGGCCTCGCTGACGGGTCACCTGGTGCTCGCCACGCTGCACACCAACGACGCGCCCAGCGCCGTCACCCGCCTGACCGACATGGGCATCGAGCCCTTCCTGCTGTCGTCCTCGCTGCTGGGCGTACTCGGCCAGCGCCTGGTGCGCAAGCTGTGCGTGCATTGCAAGCGCCAGGACGAACAGGGGCGCTGGCACCCGGTCGGCTGCAAGGAGTGCGGCATGAGCGGCTACAAGGGCCGCACCGGCGTGTACGAGCTGATGGTGGCCGACGACGAAATCCGCGGCCTGATCCACGCGAAGGCGGCAGAGTCCCAGCTCTTCGAGGTGGCCCAGCGGGCCGGCATGAAGACCATGCGCGACGACGGCGACCGGCTGGTGGCCGAGGGCGTGACCTCGCTCGAAGAGGTCTTGCGGGTCACCCGCGAATGATGGACCAAGGATAAAGGCGCACGATGCCGGCTTACCGTTTCGAAGCGCTCAATGCGGCAGGCAAGACCGTCAATGGTCTGGTCGAGGCCGACACGCCCAAGGCCGCCCGCACCCAGCTGCGCGG
>JAGNPA010000009.1:0-1245 GCA_017989885.1 Aquabacterium sp. | reverse complement strand
TGATGGACCAAGGATAAAGGCGCACGATGCCGGCTTACCGTTTCGAAGCGCTCAATGCGGCAGGCAAGACCGTCAATGGTCTGGTCGAGGCCGACACGCCCAAGGCCGCCCGCACCCAGCTGCGCGGCCAGCAACTGGTGCCCCTCAAGGTGGACCCCGTGGCCGCGGTCGAAGGGGAGGCGCCGGGTTCGCGCCAGCTGTTCGCACGCCGCGTGTTCAATGCCACCGCCCTGGCGATCTGGACGCGCCAGCTCTCGGGCCTGGTCGTGGCCGGCTTGCCGCTGGAGCGGGCGCTCACCGCCCTGGCCGACGAGGCCGAAGACCCGCGCCAGCGTGAACTGGTCTCGCACCTGCGCGCCGAGGTGAACGCGGGCTCGACCTTTGCGCGTGCGCTGGCGGGCTCTCCCCGTGAGTTCGACGAGGTCTACCGCGGCGTGGTGGCGGCCGGCGAGCAAAGCGGCCAGCTCGGCAACGTGCTCGACAAGCTGGCCAACGACCTGGAAGAGCAACAGGCGCTGACCTCCAAGCTGATCGGCGCCACGCTCTACCCGGCCATCGTCTCGGTGTTTGCCGTGGTCATCGTGGTGGCCCTGCTGGTGTTCGTGGTGCCGCAGGTGGCCCAGGTGTTCTCCAGCAGCAAGCGGGCCTTGCCCTTCCTCACCCAGTTCATGTTGGGCCTGAGCGCCTTCATGCGCAACTGGGGCTGGTTGCTGGGGCTGGCGCTGGCCGGCGGCGTCGCGGCCCTGGTGCTGGCGCGGCGCAACGAAGACTTCCGCGTGCGCTCGGACGCCTTCTGGTTGACCCTGCCCGTCACCGGTCGCCTGGCCAAGGGCTACAACGCCGCGCGCTTTGCCGGCACCCTGGCCATGCTGGCCGGCTCGGGCGTGCCCATCCTCAAGGCCTTGCAGGCCGCCGCTGAAACCCTCTCGAACCGCGCCATGCGCGCCGACGCCATGGACTGCCTGGACCAGGTGCGCGAAGGCGCGCCGCTGGCCTCGGCCCTGGCCGCCAAGAAACGTTTTCCGGGTCTGTTGGCCATGTTCGCCCGCCTGGGCGAGCAGACCGGTCAGCTGCCCGTGATGCTGCAGCGCGCCGCCAACCAGCTCAGCGCCGAGGTCACGCGCAAGGCACTGGCCATCGCCACCATCCTCGAGCCCTTGCTGATCGTGGCGATGGGCCTGGTGGTCATGCTCATCGTCATGTCGGTGATGCTGCCCATCATGCAGATGAACACCTGGGTCAAGT
>JAGNPA010000008.1 GCA_017989885.1 Aquabacterium sp. | reverse complement strand
GTGCAAGACGAGCAAGTGAAGGTGCAGTTGACGATGAGGGTCATCGTGGGCAAGGCGCTGGACACCCACACGCCCCTGTTCGATGCGGACATGCGCTTCATCGAGTTCAGTCCGTACTGGAACGTGCCGCCGTCGATCGCCCGAGAGGAAACCGTGCCCAAGATCCGGCGCGATCCGGCCTATTTCCGGGAGCAGGGTTTTGAGTTTGTGACACCCAGTGGTCAGGCGGTCGCCACCTTGGCGTCTGCGCACCTGGATGCCGTCCTGCAGGGTGGTTGGCGCATCCGGCAGCGGCCCGGCCCCAAGAATGCCCTCGGCGACATCAAGTTCGTCTTCCCCAACCACGACAACATCTATCTGCACCACACCCCGGCCCCGCAGTTGTTCGAGCGCGAACGACGGGATTACAGCCACGGCTGCATCCGCGTTCAGGAGCCGGTCGGCTTGGCCCGCTTTGTCCTGCAGGACCAGCCCGACTGGACCGTGGAACGCATTCAAGAGGCGATGGAGAAGGGGGAGTCCCGCACGCTGCGCCTGAAGCAGCCACTGCGCGTGCTGATCGCGTACAGCACGGTGGTGGTCAAAGGCGGCCGGGTCTTCTTCTACCCCGACCTGTACGGGCATGATGCGATGCTGGACCAGGCGCTGCGTGAGCGTCCCACGGGATTGCCCCCACGGGATCAGCCGAAAATGGAAGCAGAATAAAATCTGCTTTTGCCGATCCGAGATGCCTGTGTCGCTGTCACATCCTGCCCGTCGACTGTTCATGCGCCGCACCGCACAGCTGGCGGTGGCGGGCATCGCCGTGCCGCTGGCGTGTCAGCCTGCCCTGGCCGCCGACTACGACGTGCGCAGTCTGGCGCTGGACCACACCCACACCGGCGAGCAACTGGCCCTGGTGTATGCCCAAGGCGCGCAGTACGTGCCCGATGCCTTGGCCTCGTTGAACCATTTCCTGCGCGACCACTACACCGGTGACGTGGGCGTGATCGACCCGAACCTGTTCGACCTGTTGCACCGGGTTCGACTCGAACTGGGTGTCTCGCAGTCGTTCGAGGTGATTTCCGCTTACCGCTGCCCCACCACCAATGAGTCGCTGCGCACGACGCGCAGTGGGGGCGTCGCACAACGCAGCCTGCACATGGATGGCAAAGCCATCGACATCCGCTTGCCCGGGGTGCCGCTCAGTGAGCTGCGCGACGTGGCCTTGTCGCTGCGGGCAGGAGGCGTCGGCTACTACCCTGACGACCAGTTCCTGCATGTCGACACCGGCCGGGTGCGCAGCTGGCAAGGCTGATGGGGCATGCCCACCGCCGCCAGGGCGATGAGCCGCGTTAGCCCACCACGGGCGCCAGCGCGTCTTCCGTCACAAAGTCGGTGTACCAGGCATCGACCAGTTCGCTGACACGGGCCGAGGCCACGTCAGAGCGGGCGCGCAGCCAGTCGATCAGGGCGTCACGTTCTTGCGCCGACACGCTGCCGCGTTCGGACTTGGTGATGAAGCCGCCATGGGCCCAACCACCAAATTCCAGGCCTTTGGGCTCGATCACTTCTTCCAGCAAGGCGTCCACGAACAGCTCCTCGCGGGCGCCTTCTTTCAGCTGGGTCTTGAAGGCAAAGCCGAATTCTTGAAATTCGCCGACGTGCAGTTTCTTGCGTTGGCGGCGGCTGCGGTGTTTGGTCATGGGGGGCTCCGATAAGGTGATCTGGTCATGCGACCAGGATGCTGGAGTATCCCTCACGCGCCAGCACTGCCGATCGATGGCGATGTTGCCGGCGCGATCCGAGGCGAGAGCTCAGAACTTGTAGCTCATCCCGACTTCGACATGGCGTTCTGCACCCGGAAAGATGCCGTCCGGATTCCGGCTGGCGATGTACTTCTTGTCGAAGAGGTTCCGCACGGTGCCGAAGAACTTGACCTGCTTGGACAGTGTGTAGTTCGCACTCAGGTTGAACGTGGTGTAAGCCGGAATCAGGCCACGACGACCATCCACGCTTTCAGTGCGCGTGTTCTCAGGGTCCACATACTGCTGGGACGTGTGATGGGCAAACACACTGCCTTGGAAGGCACCCTGGCGGTAGCTGACGCCCAGGTTTGCCACCAGTTCGGGCGCATAGGGCAAGCGATTGCCTTGCCGGTCAACGCCGCTGACGACCTTCTGGCTGTTGTAGCGTGCCGTCGGCACATACGTGGCGTTGGCGTTCAGGCGCCATCCCTGACCGAAGTCGAATCCGACTGCAGTCTCGACGCCGCGATGCAGGGTCTTGCCCGCATTGGTAACGGTCGCCCCTACACCGCCCGATTCAGACTGCGGCACGATCTGGTTGGAGAAGTCCATCTGGAAGGCCGTGGCCTCGTATTGCCAGCGATTGACCGTACCGCGGATGCCCACCTCCACATTGTTGGACCGCTCGGCGTCGAGCTCCTGGTCCTGGCCGGACGAGCTGATGGCGGTGGCCACCATGGCGGGCGAGAAGGCCTTGTACGCCCCGGCAAACAGCTGCGCCTGGGGGCTCAGCTGCCACGTAACGCCCAGGCCCGGCATCACCTCGGTGTTGCTGGACTGGCCCGACGCCTGGGTCAGTTCATTGCGGCGCTTTTGGTCATACGACTCGATGCGCAGACCCAAGGTGGTCGCCACGGTCTCCGTCAGCAGGAACCGATTTTGGCCATAGAAGGCGACGCTGTCGGCTTCCTGGGAGTCGTCGCCGGTGAGCGTGCCCGTGCGTGCATCCGGATCGGTCTTCGAGCTGACGGTCTGGTTGCTCAGCTTGTCACGGTGCAGGCGCACGCCCAGCTCGGCCTCGTTGCGGATGCCGAAACCGTCAAAGTTGACAAACAAGCGGCTATCGGCGCCCATCATCTCAAAGCTGCGGTTGCGGCCCACCATGCAGTTGACCGAGCCGTCACAAGGCTTGAAGGTCGTGCCCTCTGCCGTGCGTGCCGCCACCTCCCGGCGCCAGTAATCCCGCTCCAGCTGACTCCAGTAGACGACGGTTTGCAGCTTGACGTCGGGGCGGATGTCCCACTCGTGGTTCAGGTCAAACGAGGTGCGGTTCGTCAGGAAATGGTCATGCGGGGCGGGGTTCTTGCTGGGGTCGTTGCGGTACTCGCTGGGGCGCAGTCCCACGTAAGAGGTGTTGATGTCGTTGTCGTAGTAGGACAGCTTGGCGCTGAGCCACTGTCGGTCTCCCAAGGCCATGCCGCCTTTGAGCACCACATCGTTCATCTTGAAGCCGTTGTGGCGCAAGCCGTCGCCCTCGGCGGTGACGAGGCTGATGCCGCCCACAGCGTCACCGGAGGAAGTGACCCCGCCGGCATCAAGACCCAGCAAGCGATAGCCGTGCGTGCCCGCCTTGCCCGTGACCTTGACGCCTTCCTCAGGCTTCTTGGTCTTGTAGTTGATGACGCCGCCGATGGTCGTCGGACCGTAGCGCAAGCCTGCGGCGCCTTTCAGCACCTCGATGCTCTCCATGCGTTCGATGCGGGGGCTGTAGTAGGACTCGTTGGCCAGGAACAGGCCAGGCGCCACCGGCACGCCATCTTCCAGGACCAGCAGTTTCTGACTGCGGTTGGGATTGAGCCCGCGCATGCCAATGTTGGGGATGAAACCATAGCCTTCTTCCTCTCGGACCACGATGCCGGGTACGGCTTTCAGGGCGTCCTGCGTCGAGGCCGGTTGTGCGAGCTCAAGGTCCTGCTTGCTCAGGCGGCTGACCGAGCCGGGTTGCTTGCCCATGGCGCGTTCGCCTTCGCCCACCACGGCAATGGTCGGTAACTCGACTTCACGCGCATGAAGCTGAGGCGAGAAGCCCAGGGCGGCAGCCACCAGCAAACAGAGTTCTGTCTTCCTGGGGGCCTCGACCCGGCAGGCTTTGTACGGAGTCAAACAACGCATGTGCAACCTTGTGGTGAAAACTGAAGCAGCTCTTTTGAGTAAGGATGCAAATCATAATGCGAGGCATTCCTATTCACTAATGTGCGCACCTGAACTTCGATCTCGTTTGACGTGGCGCAAGTTGGGCTCGCGCGCGCACTGGCCGATGCCATCACAGCGCTCAAGGCTTTTGTGACTGCTTGAGACTGGTTATATTGGTCTACAAATTAAATCAAACGGGGTGCAACATGACAGAGCTGCGTTACCGACACGAGATGCGTCGCATGATTGACCGGGCCGTGCAGTTGCTGGAGCGCGGCGAGCTCACCTGGAAGGCCGTCGCTCAATGGTTTGAAGCCTATCGGGTGCCGTTTGAGGTCACTTGCCGGGTGCTGGCGCCTTACGCCAAGAAGTAAGACGCGTCGCACCGTGTGCTGTCTGGCGGCGCAAACTGTGCACTTTTGCCACGCCTGCTGACGGTGAGGTGCGATGTCTTGCACGACCTTGCCGTATTTCCGCGTCCGTTCGTTCCACCAACCGGCCATTCGGGTAAATTGAATCGGCTGAATTGAACGCAGAACGGAATCACAACATGAAGCTGGACGACATTCGGGTGGCCCCCAAGCTCTGGGGCACCATCATGGGTTTGCTGATCGTGATGTTGGCTGCCGCAGCCTTCACCCAGAACCGGGCGAGCGTGGCCATGCTCACGGCGTTGGAGCAGGTGCAGGAGAACGAGGCGGCCATCGCCCGTGCGTTGCGCTGGCAGGGGCTGACCGAGGTGGTGATCGAGCGGACCACGGCAGCGCTCAACGTGCAGGACGAAGCCGCATCCAAGATTCTGGGTGAGCGTTCGGCGGCCAATTTGGCGAACATCACCGAGTTGCAGCAAGCCGTTCGCGAGAGCCTGGTCACCGAGTCCGACAAGCAAGCCTACGAGAAGGTGGCGCAGGCACGCACCGACGCCGTGACCTTGCTCAAGCGGGTCCCGGAAATCAAGGCGTCTGGTGACAGTGCTGCCATGTTGCAGTTCACCCAAGAGCAATTCACCCCCGCCGCGAATCAGCTGTTGAGCGCGCTCAACGAATTCGTCAAGCTGCAAGAGAAGGACCGCGATGAGGCGGTCGAACTCATGCACGAAGCGCGTCGCAAGGTGGCCATCATGGACCTGATTGCTGCCGCCTTCTTGCTGGCCGTGGCCGTGAGCCTGACGCTGATCCTGATCCGTTCCATCGTGCACCCCTTGCAGCAGACCATCGCCGTGGCCAAGGCCATCAGCGAGGGAGATCTGACGCAGAACCTCAGCACCCAACGCCATGACGAGTTCGGTGACCTGCTCAAGGCCTTTGCCCAGATGAGCGATCGCCTGCGCAGCTTGGTCTCCGAAGTGCGCTCGGGCGTGGATTCTGTATCGACAGCATCGACCGAGATTGCCAATGGCAACCATGATCTGTCATCGCGCACAGAACAGACGGCTGCCAATCTTCAACAGACTGCCGCCAGCATGGAGCAGTTGACCAGCAATGTGACCCAGTCGGCCGAGACGGCTCGCCAGGCCAACCAGTTGGCGCTGAACGCCACCCAGGCGGCCACACGCGGCGGCGACGTCATGGGCAATGTGGTCACCAGCATGCAAAACATCTCGGACAGCTCACGCCGCATCTCCGACATCATTGGCGTGATTGACGGCATTGCTTTCCAGACCAACATCCTGGCCTTGAACGCGGCCGTGGAAGCTGCTCGCGCCGGTGAGCAGGGCCGAGGGTTCGCGGTGGTGGCCAGCGAAGTGCGCAGCCTGGCGCACCGCAGTGCCGAGGCCGCCAAGGAGATCAAGACCTTGATTCAGCGCTCGGTGGAGAGCGTGGAGTCCGGCTCGCAGCAGGTGACCGAAGCGGGCTCGGCCATGCAGGACATCGTGATGGGCGTGCAGCGTGTCGGCGACCTGATCGCCGAGATCTCGGCCGCCGCCAGCGAACAGCAGCAGGGCATCAGCCAGGTCAACCAGGCCGTGGGCAACCTTGACCAGATGACGCAGCAGAACGCCGCGCTGGTTGAAGAGTCGGCCGCAGCTGCCAGCGCCTTGAGTGATCAGGCCCGCAAGTTGGGTGAGGTGGTGTCGCTGTTCAAGGTCAGTGGTGCGTCTTACACGGCGGCCACGTCGGCCGTCTCGAGCGTCAAACCCACGACAGGCTCTGCGCGCCCGGCCTCCGTGACTGCGCCCACCACGGCACGCCCGGCGGCCAAGCCGGCCATGGCATCGACGGCCGTGGCCGACAGGGGTGAAGCCGCTGTGGTGACGGCGCAGCCTGTGAAGTCGCCGGTGAGGGCGCCCGCAGCGCCTGTGGCGGCACCTGCACGCTCCGCGCCCAAGGCCGCGGTGGTGGACGATCAGGACTGGGAGACCTTCTGATGGACCGTGCCAGCGTGCGCTCAGCGATCATCGTGCTGGGGGCGCTGGCGGTAGCGGCCGTGCTGTATGCGCGGCTGCCTTTTGAGGCCGAGGTTCGCAAGAGCCTTGGCCTCACTGTCTTCATCGGGCTGCTCTGGCTGACCGAGGCACTGCCCCTGGCCGTGGTGTCCTTGATGGTGTCTCTGGGGGCCTGGAGCCAGCTGTCATGACCGGCATGCACGCCCCGACGCTCTTGCTGGTGGTGGTCATCATCAGTTTTGCGTGGGCGCTGGCCCTGGCCAGTGTCGGTTTGCCTCGCAAGAAGGACCTGATCCTGTGCGCCCTGGCCATGGCACTGCATGGCGTGGCGTATGTCTGCTTTGCCCAGACCGGCAAAGCCCCGCCTTTCGTGCCGGTGGTGCTGGGCAACACCGCCATATTGGGCTCGCTGGTCTTGCTCGTCGAGATCTTTCTTGATCTCCGTGCGGTGCCGGCCCGGCGTTGGTGGTGGGCACCCGTCGTGGTCTTGCCTTTGGCTTTCGTTTTCCTGCAATCGCCCTCTCACCTGGCCTTGCGCGTGGCGATGGCAAGCGCGGTGTTTGGCGGGCTGTGCGTCTGGCTTGGGTGGCTGTTGTGCCGGCCCCATCCGGCACTGCCGGGCCGAGGGCGCTACATTGCCTTGACGGGTGTGTTGCTGGTGCTGCTGATTTTCGTGCTGCGCTTGCACGGTGCACTCACCGAGCAACATCCCGCCTTGTCCTTCCGTGACGCCAGCTTCTTGCAATCGTTCACCATCATGGCCGCCCTGGTGGGCATGACGTTGCTGGTGCTGGGCGTGTTGCTGATGAGTGAGGCGCGGCTGGCCAAGGCCCTGGTCCTCAGCCACACCAACTACCGCTTGCTGGTTGAAAACGCCTCCGAGGGCATTGTGGTGGCGCAGAGCGGGCGGGTGCAGTTTGCCAACCCCATGCTGCTGTCCTGGCTGGGTTACACCGCCGATGATGTGCTGGGCCAGAACCTGCTGCAGTTCGTGCACGAGGATGACCGCGCCAAGGTGCTGGAGTCCTACAACTTGCGTGTGCAGGGTCTGGCGCAGGGCTTGAAATATCCCTTGCGCGTGTTCACCCATGACCGGGGTATGCGCTGGTTTGAGATCAGCGGCACGCAGTTCGAGTGGGAGGGGCGTCCGGCCACACTCAACTTCCTCACCGACATTCAGGACCGTGTCGAGATGGAAAGTCAGATCCGTGCCCTGGCGTATCACGACAGCCTGACGCAGCTGCCCAACCGGGTCCTGATGCGCGACCGACTCAAGCAGGCGCTGGCCAGTCACAAGCGCGTGCCCCGCTATGGCGCGTTGATGTTCCTGGACCTGGACCACTTCAAACCCGTTAACGATGCCCACGGCCATGCCGCCGGTGATCTGGTGCTGATTCAGGTGGCGCAGCGCCTGATGCGTTGCGTGCGCGTGGCCGACACAGTGGCCCGCTTCGGTGGTGACGAGTTTGTGGTGATGTTGTCTGATCTGCACGAAGACCGACCGACCTCGTTGGCCCAGGCGCGCGGTGTGGCCGACAAGGTGTTGCGCAGCTTGTCCGAGCCCTACCACCTGACCTTGCCTCAAGACGATGGCAGTGTGCGGACGGTGACGCACGAGTGCGGTGTCAGCATTGGTCTGGTCTTGTTCCACAGCGAGACTGGCTGCGAAGATCGTCTGCTTCAGCGGGCGGATTCGGCCATGTACCGCGCCAAGGACGCCGGACGCCACACCATCGTGCTGGGCGATCCGGAGCCCGGTGATACCGCATGCGCATAATGACGATTCCCTTGCATGGAGGATTGCACCTTGCCAGTTTCCACCCGACGCGAAGATGAAGATGAGAGTGACGGCGACGTTGTGCCGTTCCAGGGTCTGCTGCGCTACGAGCGCCAGGTGCCTGTGCGGCAGGTGTCGTACTACATCTGTGGTGAGCTGAAGGAGCCGCAGTACTACACCGAGCTGTTTTTCACGCTGCGCACGGCCAGCGAAACCGACCTGATCTACCTGCACCTGAACTCGCCCGGTGGTGACTTCAACACGGGCTTGCAGATCATCAACAACATCGCGGCGTCCAGCGCGCGGGTGGTCACGATCCTGGAGGCGCGCGCTTACTCGATGGCGGCGCTGATCTTCTTGAGCGGCGATGAGCTGTTTGTGCACGACAACTGCCAGCTCATGTTCCACACCTACTCCGGCATCTTTGCGGGCAAGGGCAACGAGCAGCAGGCCGAGATCGCTGCCGTGGGGCGCTGGTTCGAGAAGGTGATGCGGCGCATCTGCACGCCCTTCCTGACGGACGACGAGGTGGACCGCATCCTCAAGGGCGCCGATTACTGGATCGACTCTGACGACATCAGTCGCCGCCTGTCACGCCGACCGGCTGCGGCCAAGACGCGCAAGCCAGCCGCCAAGAAGACCAAGGTGACGGTCAGCGCAAAGGGCTGACCAGCGGGGCGATCACATCAGCAGCAGCCAGTCCTCGAACAGGACCCCGTTGATGCGCTGGGGCAGGCCCTGCTGCGTCAGGTAATCGTTGAGCGTGTACTCGATGTAGCCGCCCATCTCGGTCATGCTGTCCGGACCGGAGAGATCCTGGTAGGTCAGTTCGGTGGTCAGGTTGGCGACCATGCTGCGAAAGGCCGGGGCGTAGGGGCCCAGCACCTGCTGGTCCTTGGGGTCTTTGAGCTGCAGGCCGAACTTGAAGGCCAGCACGCTGCCATCGGACATCTTGGACTCGATCTTGTCGATGCTCAGATAGATCGGGGCGGGGCGCACCAGCTCCTCTGGCGGGTGTGCGTACTTCTGCCAGCCCCATGTGCCCATGGCCAGCGTGGCGATCAAGGCGGCACCGGCCAGAATCACGGTCCACGCACTGCGGTTGCTGTCGGATTGGGCGGTCGCCGCACTCATCCAGAAATCTCCTGTTGGCTCAAGCTGCCACCTTACACCCTGCAGCTTGCCCGGCGCGATGGGTGGACGGCGCAGCGCGGGACTATGTCACGTGCGCAGGCCAGTCGCGGGGGTCAGGACAGCCAGGCTGGTTGATCGGTGGGGGCCTGAAGCAGCTCGATTTGCTGGTGCAGCAGGTCGGTTTGCTGTTGCCAGTAGTTGCCGCTGCCAAACCACGGGAAGGCGGCGGGGAAGGCCGGGTCGGCCCAGCGGCGCGCCAGCCAGGCGCTGTGGTGCAGGATGCGCAAAGTGCGCAGGGGCTCGATCAGGCGCAGCTCGCGCCAGTCGAACTCGGCCACGGTTTCGTAGCCATCGAGCAGGGCGTCGAGCTGGCCGCGGCGGTCGGCCTCGTTGCCACTCAGCAGCATCCAGAAGTCTTGCACGGCCGGGGCCATGCAGGCATCGTCCAGGTCGACAAAATGCGGGCCGTCGGGCGTCCACAGGACGTTGCCAGGGTGGCAGTCACCGTGCACGCGCCGGTAGCGCAGGTCGGGGATGCGGTCGAAAGCGGCTTGCGCCAAGTCGAGCGCCTGGTCGGCCGCGCTCAGCCAGCGGGGGGCCTGGTCGGGCGGCAGGATGTCATGCGTGACCAGCCAATCGCGGGCGCCGCGCCCGGTTTGGTCAACGTCCAGGCGCAGGCGATGGACGAAGGGCTGTTCGGCACCCACGGTGTGCAGCCGTGCCAGAAAGCGCCCCAGCCAGCGCAGCACGTCCGGGTCTTCGAGTTCGGGGGCGCGGCCACCACGGCGGGGGGCGACCGCCACGCGGTGCCCGCGGAAGGCGCCCAGCGTAGGGGGCGTGCCAAGCAGTTGCGCGCCTTCGGCATGGGTGTCCGTCAGGGTGAGCGGGGGCACGGCGGGCACCTCGGCGTCGGCCAGGGCCTGCGTGAAGGTGTGCTCCTCCAGAATCTGCGCGTCGCTCCAGCGGCCCGGGCGGTAGAACTTGGCCACCACAAAGCCACCGTCGTCCACCCCCACCTGGAAAACGCGGTTTTCGTAGGAGTTCAGCTGCAGCATCCGACCGTCCACCGCCTGCCCGAAGGCTTCGAGGGTGTCGAGGACGAGGTCAGGTGTGAGGTCGGCGTAAGGGGTGTCGGCGGCGTGCATGCCGCATCTTAGGCGACGAGCGGGCTCAGTCCAGCTGGGCGGCGTTGCTCATGGCTTTCAGGATGGCGCCGTTCAGGTCGGGGAAGGTCAGCAACAGCTTGTCGGCCACTTCCTTGATGTCGTAGATGATGCCGGCCTCGATGGCCTGCACCAGCTCGAAATAGGGCTCGTAGGGGCCGGACTGGTCAGCCAGGGCCTGGTAGACCCGCTCGGGCACCGGGATGGTCTTGAGCAGTTCGCTGAAGGGCTGGCGGAACATGCGGTCGAGCAGGGAGAACACGCCGCAGATGAACAGCTCGTTGCGCATTTCGTCGTCGCCGCTGATCTTGGCGAGCTCTTCCATCAGCATGCCCCGGCGCACGGCGGCAAACATCACCGGGCGCATATTGGGGTCCTTGCTGGCGGTGGCCAGCAGCAGGGCCAGCCAGCGCTTGAGGCGCTGGTAGCCCAGGATCATGATGGCGTGGCGGAACGAGCTGATCTCGACCGACAGGCCAAAGGCCGGCGAGTTGATGTAGCGCATCAGCTTGAAGGCCAGGGGCGGATCGCGCTTGAGGGTGTTTTCGAGGTCGTCGATGTCTTCGCCGCGGTGCAACTGGTCGATCAGCTGAACGATGACCTGCAGGGCGGGCTGGTCGGCGGGTTTGCTGGACTGGTCGATGACGTTGTCGATGGGCCAGCCGAGCACGGCCAGCGCGCCCTTGCGGAACGACAGCTCCATCTCTTCGATGCTGGTGATGCCGGCCTGAACGTGGCTGATGCTGCGGACCGTGCCTTCGGGCGCGGTGCTGGGCAGGTTCGGGTTGCCTTGCTGGATGCGGCGGTCATCGGTGTAGTCGATGATGGCGTGCTTGAAGCAGGGCAGGACTTCGCGCGGCAGCTCCTGCAGCGGGCGCCCCTTGAGCAGCAGGGTGTTGCCGCGGCCGTGCAAGGCGAGCAGCGCCTCGCTGTTGGCGCTGTCAAGGGCCATGAAGGCAGGCACTTCGATGTAGATGTGCGCCGGAACTTCGGTTTGCAACAGATCCTGCAGCAGGCTCTCGCTGAGCACGTTCAGCCACAGTTGCTGCCCTCCATCCGGCCAGGTTTCCGCCAGGGCGGCCAGCAGGGCCGAGGCGTCCAGCGCCGCCCCTTGGGTCAGCGGCATCACTGTCAGGCGCGTGGCGATGACGGTGCGGTTGCGGTCGATGACAGGGCTGTAGGCGAGGGCGGTCTGACCCAGAATGGGATGGTTCATGGAAGCGTCGCAGCGGGGAACATGTTTCAGCTAATGTACTGGAACAGCGACATTTTCTGAATCGACGCGTAGCTCTGAAGTGCGGCTTCGTACCCGGTTTCCTTGTTTTGAAACTGCGAGAAGGCTTCCACCATGTCCAGGTCTTCGGCGTTGGACTTTTCGGTCTGGGCGGCCAGCTTGCTGACCGCCAGGCGGCCTTCGATGCCGTCCATGCGGTTGAGCATCTCGCCCACCTCCGAGCGCGCCGACTGCACATTGCCCAGGATCTTGTCGAGGTCGGAGAGGCCCTGGTTCACGGTGGCCTGAGCGGCCGAGCCGGTGATGGCGGGGTCATTCAGGTCGGAAATCGCCGTCGCAAGGGCATCGAACACGTTGACATTGGACAGGGTGCCGTCTTGTTCGCGTCCAAACATCCAGATGCGCTCCCCGTCCAGGGTGAGGTTGACTTTCTCGGTCGACGCGGCTTCGATCTGCCCGGGTTGGCCTTGGAACGTCACCGTGTTGGGCACGGTCGCCGACGATTCGACAAACGGAGGCTGGGTGGCCCCTTGTCCACCGAAGACGTAGCCGCCACCACCATCCGGGCGGTTGGACACGGACAGGAGCTGCTTGCGGATTTCACTCAGTTTGGCAGCCAGCGCCTGGCGCTCGGACGGGGAATAGGTGCCGTTGCCGGCGGCCACGATCGCTTCCCGGGCACTTTGCATCAACTCCACGGCATCGCCGAGCACGGATTCCGCAATCGTCATGGCGTTCTTGCTCGCGTCCACCGCGCGCTTGTCGGCGTCGCTGCGGGCGATGGAGGCCAGGGCGCGTTCGGCGCGGGCGGCGGCAGTCGGGTCGTCGCTGGCGGCATTGACGCGTTTGCCCGAGGTCAGTTGCATCTGGGCGGTGCTCAGATCCTGCTGACGCTGCTGCAGGTTGCTGATGGACTGCTCGTAACGGAAGGCGGTGGCGAGGCGCATGGTCTCTGTCCTTAACGGGTGATGTTCAGCAGGGTGTCAAACACGGTCTGCGCGACCTGTAACACCTTGGCCGCGGCCTGGTAACTTTGCTGAAACTGGATCAGCCGGGAGGCTTCTTCGTCGAGGTTGACCCCGGCGGTGCTGCTCAGGGTCTGGTTCGACGAGTCTTCCAGTGTGCGAGAAATGCTGGCAGAAGTGCGTCCGTCCTGAACGATCACACCCAGGTTGCCGATCATCTGAGCGTAGGCGTCGGTCACCGTGGCGTTGCCCAAACCACTGTCGATGCTCACGAAGGCCTGATCGCGCAAGGCCAGCATGGCCAGGGCGTTGCCGTTGTTGCCCGGGAGGGTGCTCGCGGTGATGGTTTGGATGGTCAGCGTGTCGCCGGGCGCGGGAGCGCCGTTGAGGTTCAGGCTGAACGGTGGGTCGAAGCTGCTGCCATCCAGCGCGGTGCCAGGAACCCAGGGGGTCGATGTGGCCGGTACGGGGCCACTGCTCGGATAGATCTTGTACTCCAGGCCCGCGCCAACTGTCAGAAATTCGACAGTCAACGGCATGGCGCTGCCCGGCGGGACGGACAAGGTGCCGGTCATGCTCACGCCGCCTACGCTGGCTGTTCCGGTGTTGGCCGTGCTGGCGTAGGCAATCAGGGGCGAGGCTGCCGCCAGGTCCTTGGGGTTGCTCAGATTGACGCTGAGGGCGGACGGTGAACCGGTGTTGCTGAAAATCGGATCGCCGTAGGCGCCGTCCGGCGTCATGCCGTAAGAATGAATTTCGTTGACCTTGTTGGCAAACTGCGCAACGAACTGGTTCAGCTCTGCGCGCGTGTTGCTCAGGTCTTCATCCTGGAAGCGCAGCAGGCCATTCAGGGCACCGCCGGTGATCTGGCTGGAGGCCAGGACACGGGTTTCATTCAGCGCGGCGTTGGTGACCAGCGCCACCCGCCCCTTGGTGGGGTCTGCCGCATCGCGCTCGACCCTCAGCGTCTGGGCGTTGTTGCTCAGCACGAGCACCTGCCCGCCGCCCATGAACACGCTCAGGCTGCCGTCATCGGCTTCCACGGTGTTGACCTGCACCAGCTTGTTGAGGTCCTTGATGAGGTTGTCGCGTTGGTCCAGCAGGTCGTTGGCCGTGTGGCCACTGCCGTTGTAGACCGCAATCTGCTGGTTGAGTCCGGCAATCTTCTGCGTCAGGCTGTTGACCTGGCTCACGCTGGTCTGCATGTCCATGATCACGCCGGCCTGCTGCTGGTCGAGCTGTTTGGCAGCCGTGTTGACCCGGTTGGCCCATTCCTGCGCACGCGACAGCGCCACCTGCCGCGCCGACATGTCCTGAGGCTGGTTGGACACGTCTACGAAGGTGTTGAGAAACTGTGTGGCGGCGTAGCCCAGGCCGTTCTCGCCGGTCGGGAGGATCTTCTCCAGCTGCTCCAGCTTGCCCAGGCGCGTCTGGTCCGCGGCCGATGAGGCCGTGTTGACGTTGGCTTCCTTGATCAGAAACTCGTTGGTGGAGCGGGTGACGGTGGCGATGCGCACACCACGGCCAAAGAAGCCGGCACCGGTGTACATGCCACTTTCTGTGGCCAACTCAACCTGCTGGCGCGAATAGCCCGGCGTCTTGACGTTGCTGATGTTGTTGGCAGTCGTGTCCAGCATGGCCTGACTGGCGAACATCGCCCGTGTGCCAAGGGAGTAGATTCCGGATCCCATGCGTGTCTCCTCTCAGGCGTCAGGCCGAGCGCTGTTGCAGACGCAGGGCGGTGTTGATCACCTGGGTCAGCTTGTCGGCATACGCCGGGTCGGTGGCATAGCCGCCGCGCTGCAGACCTTGGGCATAGCCACGCACAGAGTCAGTCTGAGCCATCGCCTGACTGTAGCGGGGGCTCTGGCTGAGCAGGCGGGCGTGGTCCTTGAAGGCCTCTTCGTACGAGTCATACGCACGGAATTTGGCGGTGACCTTGCGGGCCACGCCGCCGATGTACTCGGTGGTGGTGACCTCGGCCACCTTGCCTTTCCAACTGGCCGTCGCCTTGATGCCGAACAGGTTGTGGCTGTTGCTGCCGTCGTTGGCGCGAATCTCACGCTTGCCCCAGCCGGACTCCAGGGCCGCTTGCCCCAGGATGTTGGCGGACGGGATGCCCGTGGCGCGCTCGGCGGCATCGGCCGCGGCCTGGTGCTTGCGCACGAAGCTTTCCGCCGGGTTGAGCTTGCGGTTGCCCTTGACGTCAGTGGCGGCGGTTTCTGCCAGTGTGGCGGCAGGCAGGCGCGCCTCGATGGTGCGGTTCAAGGGCAGGCTGGCGGAGACGTGCTGACCGTCGGTGCGGCTCAAGCTCAAGGTCGGCCGCGCAGGCAGATCGTTCAGTGAGGTGGCGGGCGCAGCGGCGTTGTCGGCCGCGTTCACACCCATCTGGCGTGACAACTGGCGCTCGATCAGAGCGCTCAGGCCGCGCGGCAAACCGGTCATCTGTGTGGCCAGCTGTGTGTCGAGCATGCTCTGGCCCATCTCGGTGCCCGAGTTGTCGAGCATGCCGCTGCTCATGGTCGTGGCGCGCATGCTTTTCATGAGCTCCTGCATGAACAGGCCCTCCAGCTGGCGGGCCGTTTCCTTGATGGTGCTCTGGCTGGCGGCGTTCTGGCCGGACGCGGCCTTGAGCCGGTCCAGTGAGCGCAAGTCCATGGTCAGGCCGCTGTTCTGGCCTGAAAGGGTGGGGCTGCTCATCAGATCACCTCCAGTTCCGCATTCAGGGCGCCGGCCACCTTCATGGCTTGCAAGATGGCCAGCAGATCCTGAGGATTGGCGCCGAGCGTGTTGAGCGCCTTGACCACATCGGT
>JAGNPA010000164.1 GCA_017989885.1 Aquabacterium sp. | reverse complement strand
CGAGGGCGATTTGCTGTAGCCGACGACCCGCTTGACCAGGCCGGCCTTTTTCAGGGCCAGAGCGAACGAGCCCCCCATGAGGCCACAGCCGATCAGGCCAAGTTGGTTGAACATGCTGCAAGATCCTCGGAATTCAGTGCACGTCCAGCGGAAAGCTGCCGAGCACCTTGAAGAATGAACACTGGGCGCGCAACTCCTGCAGGGCGGCGGCCACATTGTCCTGCGCCGGATGGCCGGCCAGGTCGATGAAGAACACGTAGTCCCAACTGCCCGAGCGCGCGGGGCGCGATTCGAAACGGGTCATGGACACCCCGTGGCGCTTGAGCGGCACGAGCATGTCGTGCACGGCGCCGGGGCGATTGTCCACAGCCACGATCAGGCTGGTGCAGTCGTGGCCGGTCGGGGCCACGCCCACGTGCGGACCGGGCCGCGTCACGATCACGAAACGGGTGCGGTTGTGGGCCTCGTCCTGCACGGCCGCCTGCACGACATGCAGGCCATACTGGCTGGCGGCGCGTTCGCTGGCCAGTGCCGCGATGCTGGGGTCCTGAGCGGCCAGGCGTGCGCCTTCGGCATTGCTCGACACCGGGCGGCGTTCAGCGTCCGGCAGGTTCTGGCTCAGCCAGTTGTGGCACTGCGCCAGCGCCTGCGGGTGGGCGCACACCACGGTGATGCCCTCGCGCGACGGCTCTTTGCGCAGCAGGTTGTGCGTCACCAGCAGGCTGGTCTCGCCCACGATGGTCAGCGGCGAGGCCAGCAACAGGTCGAGCGAACGGGCCACCACGCCTTCGGTCGAGTTCTCGACCGGGACCACGCCGTAGTCGGCCGAACCCGAGATGGTGGCGCGGAACACCTCATCGACCGATGGGCAGGCCAGCGCGTCGATGGAGGAGCCGAAGTAGTTGAGCGTGGCCTGCTCGCTGAACGTGCCAATGGGGCCCAGAAAGGCCACGCGCTGTTGCGCCTCCAGGGCGCGGCAGGCCGACATGATCTCGCGCCAGATGGGCGCCAGGCTGTCTTCGCGCACCGGGCCGGGGTTCTGGGCCTTGACGCGGTCGATGACCTGCGCCTCGCGATCGGGACGGAACACCGGCGAGCCATCGAGCTTCTTGACCTCGCCCACCGCCTGCGCCAGGCGGGCGCGCTGGTTGATCAGGGCAATCAGTTGCTGATCGACCGCATCGATGCGCACGCGCAGGTCGGCGAGTTGGTCGTCGACCGGGCGATCGTCGGGCTGGAAATGCGCGGAATCAACCATGGCGTGCGGCGAAGGTCTTCATGTAGTCCACCAGGGCTTGAACGCCGGCCAGCGGCATGGCGTTGTAGATGGAGGCGCGCATCCCGCCCACGCTCTTGTGGCCCTTGAGCTGCAGCAGCCCGGCGTCCTTGGCGCCGCTCAGGAAAGCGTCGTTCAGGTCATCCGAAGGCAGGAAGAAGGGGATGTTCATGCGCGAGCGGCAGTTGCCGGCCACCTTGTTGACGTAGAAGCCCGAGGCATCGACGTAATCGTAGAACAGCTTGGCTTTGGCGACGTTGCGGGCCTCGATGGCCGCCAGGCCGGTGAGCTCGCCCTCGCGCTGGCGCTGGATCCACTGGAACACCAGGCCGGCCAGGTACCAGGGGTAGGTGGGCGGCGTGTTGTACATGGAGCCGTTGTCGGCCACGATCTGGTAGTCGAACGCCGAGGGCGTGATCGGCAAGGCGTGACCAATCAGGTCTTCGCGCACGATGACCAGGGTCAGGCCGGCAGGGCCGATGTTCTTCTGGGCACCGGCGTAGGCCACGCCCACGCGCGACCAGTCGATGGGGCGCGAGACGATGTGCGAAGAGCAGTCGATCACCAGCGGCGCCTGGGTGCCCAGCGCAGCCAAGTCAGGCAGCTCGTGCATCTCGACGCCGTGGATGGTCTCGTTGCTGCACACATGCACGTAGGCCGCGTTGTCGCTGATCTGCCAGCTGCCGTAGTCGGGCAGGGTGGTGTGGTGGTCGGCCGCGTTGCTGGCGGCAAGGTGCACTTCACAGTACTTGTGTGCTTCCTTGGCCGACTTTTGCGACCACGAGCCCGTGATCACGTAATCGGCCCGGCCGCCGCGCGACAGGTTCATCGGCACGATCGCGTTTTCGGCGATGGCGCCCCCCTGCATGAACAGGATCTTGTGCGTGGCCGGCACCGCGAGGATTGCGCGCAGATCGGCTTCGGCCTGATGCGCGATGGCGGTGAACTCCTTGCCGCGGTGGCTCATCTCCATCACGCCCATGCCCGAGCCATGCCAGTCCAGCATCTCGCTGGCGGCCTGCTGCAGGACTTCTTCAGGCAGGGCGGCCGGGCCGGCTGAAAAATTGAAAGGGCGGGTCATGGGCGCAATCCAGGCACAAACGGTGCGTCAGGCGGGAATTCAGGACGCCGGCGGCAGGCAGGCCAGTCCGGCGTCGTCTCGGGTTTACTTCTTGGCAGCAGGCTTGGCAGCCGGTTTGCCCTCACTCTGGCTCAGCTTGCCGCCAGTGGCCTTGTCCAGGATGGCGCGGATGTTCTTTTCAGCCGTTTGCAGCTTGGGTGTGACCTGAGGGCGGGCATCAGCGACAACCTTCTCCAGCAGGGCGTTGCTCATTTCGGGCAGCAGGCTCTGGTAGCGCTTGAGGACGGGCGACTCCAGCATGGCTTGCAGCTGCTTGAGCTCGTCTTCGCTGAACTTCTCTTCGTAGATGGGGCCCAGCACGCTGGTGCTCAGCTTGCCAGCGCTGGCGCGCACGGCCGGAACGGCGCCGTCCAGGTACTTCTTGATCTCGGCATCGACCAGCTTGGCTGTGGCTTCACGCTTGTCTTCGGGCACGCCCTGGACCAGGATCTGGCGCGCGCCCATGGCCAACTGGCGGGCAGGCTGCTCGGCCACGTTGCGGGACATGTCGTCCAGTGCGCCCTGCTGCGAGCTCAGGATCTTCTGGACAACTTCCTTCTTGTCAGCGTGGGCGGACAGGGAGGTGGCGGCCAGTGTGGTGGCCACGGCCACCGCCCATGCGGTTTTCATCAGTGTCATCGTGTGTCCTTGCGATCCTGTAGAGGTATGAAACCCCTCGTCGTTCGAGGGGATGCCAGACTTGGTGTGGTCCGATCAGCTTTCGGTTCCGTCCACCGTGTCACCGGTGGTGTCCGCGTCGATGATGTCCGTGTCGTCGGCGTCGCTGGCACTGGCTTGCGCGTCGTTTTCAACGATGCGTTGCAGGCCGATCAGCTTGGCGCCTTCATCCAGGGCGATCAGGGTCACGCCTTGCGTGGCACGGCCCAGCTCGCGGATCTCGGCAACACGGGTGCGCACCAGCACACCCTTGTCGGTGATCAGCATGATCTCGTCTTCCGGACGCACCAGGGTGGCCGCAACCACCTTGCCGTTGCGCTCGGACTGCTGGATGGCGATCATGCCCTTGGTGCCACGGCCGTGGCGGGTGTACTCGACGATGGAGGTGCGCTTGCCAAAGCCGTTTTCGGTGGCGGTCAGCACGCTCTGGGTTTCGTCTTCGGCCACCAGCATGGCGATGACCGATTGGCCTTCTTCCAGCATCATGCCGCGCACGCCGCGGGCGCTGCGGCCCATTGGGCGCACATCGTCTTCGTCAAAGCGCACAGCCTTGCCGCCGTCAGAGAACAGCATCACATCGTGCTTGCCGTCGGTCAGGGCCGCGCCCACCAGCACATCGCCCTCGTCCAGACCCACGGCGATGATGCCGGCCTTGCGGGGGTTGCTGAAGTCGGTCAGCGGCGTCTTCTTGACCGTGCCCAGGCGCGTGGACATGAACACGTAGTGGTCTTCAGGGAAGCTGCGGAACTCGCCGGTCAGCGGCAGCACCACGTTGATCTTCTCGTCCTTGTCCAGCGGGAACATGTTGACCATGGGCTTGCCGCGCGAGTTGCGCGAACCCTGTGGCACTTCCCAGACCTTGATCCAGTAGACGCGACCACGGTTGCTGAAGCACAGGATGTAGTCGTGCGTGTTGGCGATGAAGAGCTGGTCGATCCAGTCGTCTTCCTTGGTCGCCGTGGCCTGCTTGCCGCGACCGCCACGCTTTTGCGAGCGGTACTCGCTCAAAGGTTGGCTCTTGATGTAGCCGGTGTGCGAGATCGTCACCACCATGTCGGTCGGGGTGATCAGGTCTTCGGTGCCCAGCTCTTGCGCGTTGTGCTCGATGGCCGAACGGCGTGCGCCCAGCTTGGTCTGGCCGAATTCCTGGCGGATGGCCGCCAGCTCGTCGCCGATGATGACCGATACGCGCTCAGGCTTGGCCAGGATGTCCAGCAGATCGGCGATCTGGGCCATCACGTCCTTGTACTCGCCAATGATCTTGTCCTGCTCCAGACCGGTCAGGCGTTGCAGACGCATCTGCAAGATCTCACCCGCCTGGTCTTCGGACAGACGGTACAGGCCGTCGGGCTGCATGCCAAAGCTCAGCGGCAGACCGTCCGGGCGGTACAGCTGGGCATCGCCCTCGGTGCGGCTGAGCATCTCGCGCACCAGGCCCGAGTCCCAGCTCTTGCTCATCAGCGCGGCCTTGGCCACCGGCGGGGTGGGCGAGGTCTTGATGGTCTCGATGAACTCGTCGATGTTGGCCAGTGCGACGGCCAGGCCTTCCAGCACGTGACCACGCTCGCGCGCCTTGCGCAGCTCGAACACGGTGCGGCGGGTGATGACCTCGCGACGGTGCTCCAGGAAGACCGTGATCAGGTCTTTGAGGTTACACAGCTTGGGCTGGCCGTCGATCAGGGCCACCATGTTGATGCCGAAGGTGTCCTGCAACTGGGTCTGCTTGTACAGATTGTTGAGGATGACTTCGGGCACTTCGCCGCGCTTGAGCTCGATCACCACGCGCATGCCGGACTTGTCGGACTCGTCCTGGATGTGGCTGATGCCCTCGATCTTCTTTTCGTTGACCAGCTCGGCGATGCGCTCGAGCAGGGTCTTCTTGTTCACCTGGTACGGGATCTCGTCAACGATGATCGCCTGGCGATCGCCCTTGCCGATGTCCTCGAAGTGCACGCGGGCACGCATGACCACGCGACCCCGGCCGGTGCGATAGCCATCGCGCACGCCCGACATGCCGTAGATGATGCCGGCCGTGGGGAAGTCGGGCGCCGGAATGATCTCCATCAACTCGTCGATCGAGCAGTCCGGGTTCTTGAGCGAGTGCAGGC
>JAGNPA010000163.1 GCA_017989885.1 Aquabacterium sp. | reverse complement strand
GGTCCTGCGGCTTGCCTTTGTCGAAGAACCACAGCGTGCAGGGCAGGCTGCGGGTGTAGAAGAACTTGTTGCCGATGGCCATCATCACGTCGACGTGGCCGGTTTTGACCAGTTGCTCGCGGATGTCACGGTCTTTGTTACCCGCATCGGAGGCGCTGGAAGCCATGACGAAACCGGCGCGGCCCGTGTCATTCAGGTAGGCGTAGAAGTACTGAATCCACAAGCTGTTGGCGTTGCTGATGGCGCCGGTCTTGGCATTGGTGCCGGGCAGGCCAAAGGGCAAACGTCCGGCCTCATCCACCTGGGCTTCTACCTTTTTGGTATCCACGCCGTCCACATTGAAGGGCGGGTTGGCCATAACGTAGTCGCACTGACCGATCAGGTGTTCGGCCTGGTCGTAGAAGGTGTTGCCCTGGCGGATGTTGGAGGCATCCAAACCGTGCACCACCAGGTTCATGCGCGCCAATTTGGTATTGGTGTCGCTTTTTTCCTGACCGTGGAAGGTGACGGAATCGTTGACCACGGCGTGACGGACATCTTCGATGAAATGGCCGGTCTGCACGAACATGCCCGCCGAGCCGCAGGCCGGATCGAGCACGAGGCCGTGATCCGGCTCGATGACGTTAACAATCATGCGCACCAGCGACGGTGGTGTGAAGAATTCCCCGCCCTCCTGCGCGCCGCTCATGGCGAACTTGTTGAGGAAGTATTCGTAAATGCGCCCGAACACATCGCCGGTGGCGGCCTTGATGGCGGGGCGGTCGAAAATCTTGACCAGTTCGGCCAGCAGATCAGGCTCGAAGGCGGCATAGCCACGCGGCAAGGCACCTGACAGAACCGGGTATTCGGCCTCGACCGCGTCCATGGCAGCGTCGATGATCTCGCCCACCTTGGCCCCTTGCGGCAGGCTGACGATTCGGTCAAAACGCGCCGCCTCGGGCAAGTAAATGGCCGCCTTGCCCTGAAAACCGAGTTTGATCAGTGCTTCGCGCTGGGCGGCAGGCACCTGCGGCGGGATGTCGGCTTCGATGTCAGGCAGGTAGGCTTTGAAACGGTTGTCGGCGTGGCGCAGGAAGATTAGGCCCAGCACCGGCATCGAGTATTCGGCGGCGGTGAGTTTGGAGTTGGCGCGCAGCTGGTCAGCGGCTTCCCACAGTTCGTTTTCGAGTTGCTGCACGTTCATGCGTTGTTCTCATTGTTCTGTTCAGCGGATGCGCTGCTGTCTTCATCCGCGCCCCCGGAGCGCACCCATTCGTCCACCTCGGTGAGTTGGAATTTCCACAGCCGCCCAATCTTGTGCGCGGGCAGTCCTTTGCGTTCACGCCAGCGGTAGACGGTGTCTTTCACCACGCCCAAATGCCGGGCGACATCGATGGCAGTGACCCACGGTTCGGCGTTCATGGCATTGGCGCTCACAGATGCATCAAAGTCGTTTTAAGTCGTCATCAGTCTACCAGACGGCTGCGGTGGCGGCCACCTTGAAATGGCTGTGATTGACGGTGTGGCGATTGGGGTAATGGCTGGCACCGTTACCCCATTTTTGATGGTTATTACCCCTATCGCTTGGCTTCTTGATCGTTCAGCGCGTGAATGGTGGCGTCATCAATCAACCCAGAGCCCACCATGACCACCCAGACCACCGCCATCGACGCCTATCTCGCCCGCGCCGCAGACATCCACATCAAGTTCGCCCGGCTGCAGCAACTGGCCGGCGACCACTTCGGCCATGACCCGCACTCCATCCACTGGGGCCACGTCGGGGACCTCGGGCGGGTGGATCAGGCGCTGGATGACCTGCTGGCGATCTTCGACGGCCAGACCAAGTGACGGAGGCCATGATGGAGACCCTGCTCAAACTCTCCCCGGCTCAAAGCCTGCTGCTCCGCACTGCCGCCCGCCGTCCTGATGGGCGAGTGATCCCGCCCGACACGCTGCGCGGCGGCGCACGGGTCAAGGTGCTGACCTCACTGCTGCAGCGCGGGTGGATCGAGCCTGTCGACGGCGGCCACGTGCTGACCGACGCGGGCTACGCGGCCATCGGCCAGCAACGGCCCATGCCGCCGGATGACGTCCAGCCGATGGACGCCACCGACGACTTCCAACTTCTGGAGGGCATCCCGATCCGCCCTGGCACCAAGCTCGCCGCGCTGGTGAGATCGCTGCGCCGCCCGCAAGGCGCGACCAGTCTCCAACTGATGCTTGCCACCGGCTGGCAGCCACACACCGTGCGTGGCGCGATTTCCGGGATGCTGCGCAAGAAGCTCGGCCTGAACGTGGTGCTGGCGCACAACGACAGCGGCGAACGGGTGTACAGGGTGGTGTGATCTGCCGCCAAGGGTGTCCAGTTTCTTAAGGCGCTGCGGATACCCCGGCGTGTCTGACGCATCGGACACAGGTTGTCGTAACTTGCCGTTGGGCGCGCGCACGCGCACGCGTGTGGAGAGTTACGTAGAAATGTGTCTGCTGCGTCAGACGGTGCGCAAAGGCTCGTGGGCCGATTTCTGCAACCCAGCCAGCGAATCGGCTGCAAACCCGCGCCAGCATTGAGTTTTCTATCCTGGCCGTTTTTCGTTTGGCCTGGGTGCAAACCTGCGAACCAGGTACGCATCAAGGTTCGCACCTTCCGCGTTGCCGCCATCCCGCACAGGCCCGCGCTGACCGGGCTTTCGGCCCGCTTGCCCACACTGCCAGGTGCGAACCGCAAACCCTGCAAACCTTGTTTTCTGGTCGGACGGTGGCGAAATGCTGCGCTCGCGCCCCCCGTATTGGAATATCGCCAGGAAGGACCCCTTTCGCCTGGGGCATGTATGCGTGCGCGGGCCATAACAATAGGCGATGACCATCACCATCGTCACAACCATCACAGGCACGGGCCCGATGTGACGGTGGTGATGGTTGTGATGGTCGCCCCTTATTGTTTACACCGGCGAAAGCACAGATATGCCCTGGCGATCCGACCGTCACACGGCGTCAGACTCCTGCATCCACGCCGGGATATCCCGCTGTCCGTGCAGCACACGCCAGACATCGATATGGTCCGGACGCTCGACGTAGAAGACGATGTACGGGTAGCGCGTCAGCGGCCAGGCGCGCAGCCCGGGCAAGTTGAGCTCGTGTGCGTAGCGAGGCGATCCCGTGGCCGGATGGCGACCGATGTGGCCGTAGGCCTTCTCCAGCGCATCGATGAAGCCGAGTGCCACGGCTTCGCCCGCCTCACTCAGGTAATAGGCGACAACCTCGTCCACATCCCGGATGGCCTGCTCGCGCGGGATGACTGGCTTGGCCTTCACGCCTTGGCAGCGGCCTTGCGCACCCGGTCACGCAGTCCTTCGAAGTAGCCGGCATCAGCGGGGACCGCCGGGGCCGAGGCAGCTCCGGCCAGCAGCAAGCCGCGCAGTTGCAGACGGTCCTGGTCCTTGCGGATCAACTCGCGCACGTACTCGCTGCTCGTGCCATAGCCACGCTGGCTGACCTGTTCGTCCACGAAGGACTTCAGGGTATCGGGGAGAGATATGTTCATCGTGCTCATGGCGTAAGCGTAGGTTCTTTGGCAAAATTTGGCAAGACCCACATTCCACCATACCGAAAGAAGGCATCCATGCCCAACCCGAACAACTGCCTGCGCTACTGGGACCTGGCCGACCACATCCGCATCGATGACGCGATTGCCCTGTGGTGCGGGGTGGAGCCAGCAGAGCTTTCCAGTCTGAACTTCGAGACCCAGTGCATGAGCGCCAAGCGGGCAGCCCTGGTCACAGCACTGCGCACGGGGCGCCTCGAATATGAAGATCTGGGCATCCTCACCGTGCGTGGCCAGGTGTTCAAGGGCGCTCCCATCGACGAGTTGCTGGAGAAGGATCGTCTGGTGATCAACAAGGCCAAGCTCTACCAGATGCGAGAGAAGCAGCCGGCCCCAGGGCAGGAGCTGATGCCCGAGCGATCCAGCCAGGAGAAATGGAACGAGCTGGTCGAAAAATACCGCCTGATCGAAACGCAGCAAGATGGCCTGACCGCCGCCGATGCGGCGCGTGCGTCTGGCAGCCGCACCTTCGACCTCACCGCCCGCCGCGTGAAGCGTACCTTCTCGCCCATGACGCTGGTGGCTGAGGTTTCCCGCTATCTCAACCGTGGTCCGTTGGAGATTGAGACGCTGCTCGACGCGACCAAGGAAGGCACTGACGAGCTGGTGGTCATCACCAACGAATTCAACGAGCTGCTCTACGACGAGATCATCCCGCGCCTGTTCCGCTTGCTGTTCGACCTTGACGAGTACGAGAAGAAGGACGAGTACGAGGTCGATCTGATCAAGCTGCCCCCGAATGGTTACTACAGTGTGTCGGCGGCCAAGGACAAGATCGTGCGGATGAGCGACACGCAGATCCAGGACGAGGAGCGCGCCAAGAGCTTCCACCTCGACACCTACTGCTTCGACTCCGGCTCGGAGAACTGGCTGTTCTGGGATCTGCTGCGCGAGCAGCGTGTGAAGAAGATTTACTTCACCGGAATGCTGACCCACGGCCAGTCCGACTTTTTCATCCAGTACATCGACCCCGATTCGCGCACCGTGCGCAGCTACTACCCCGATTTCATCTTCCAGCGCGAAGAACCGGATGGCAGCCTGAAGTACGTGATCGTCGAGGTGAAGGCCGACAACCAGATCGAGGATGCGGTGGTGCAAGCCAAGAAGGACTTCGCCCAGCAAATCGCGGTGGCCAGCGGGATGGAATACCGCATTCTCAAGTCCTCCGATGCCGACAAGCGGCATTTCCGGGTATTGTTGTGAATTGCGACGTTGGTAAGGGGCTGTGTTTGTGATGAATTTGTATGTTGCGCTTGATCTGAATAACAAGGGAATGAATCGGACTATCGCCGATATTCAGCGCCGCCATCAGGCGTTCAAAAATGGGTGCAACGGTCGCGATGGGGCGGAAGTTTTGTATGAGTTGCTTTTCCCAAACAACATGCCGGTTGCAGGCTATGTCTCCAATCGGCAGCGGGACAAGCAAAATCCACGATACGCACAGATGGCGATTCGGGTTAACGCCGCTGGGCGGGACTGGCCTTTCCCGGACGGATGCGCCTTCATCGCTACGGGAAGTTGGCCCACCGACTCCTCTTCGCCGCTCTTTCTCATTAACGGCTTCATCGAGACCGCCGACCTGCCTGCGCGATCTTTCGAGCGCGAAGTCACTGCATTTG
>JAGNPA010000162.1 GCA_017989885.1 Aquabacterium sp. | reverse complement strand
CTTCTTCCGCGCCCGGCTCGACCACATGATTGATCTGCGCCACCCCTTGTGCGTGCTGTCCTCACGCATGCCCTGGCAGCAGATCGAAGCCTCGGTCTCCCACCTCTTCATGCGCAAAGCACGCTCCTCGGTGGCCATGCCCGATCTGGACTTGTTCGGCGAAGCACCTGTAGAGACTGGCCGTATTTCCAACGCAGGCCGCCCCCGCGTGCCGCTGCGCGTGATGATTGCCCTGCTGTACTTGTGAAGCACGCCTTCAACGAATCGGACGAAGGCGTGGTGCAGCGCTGGGCAGATACCCCGCGCTGGCAGTTCTTTGGCGGGTTGGCCTATTACGAAGACCGCATGCCCTGCGATGCCACCACGCTGGTCAAATTCCGCAAGCTCCTCGGTGACGAAGGAGTCGAGGAGCTGCTGGCCCAGACCATCAACGCCGCCGTGGAGATGGGTCTCATCGCCAAAACCGAGCTTTCGCGGGTCATTGTGGACTCCACCGTTCAGCAAAAGGCCATTGCCCACCCCACCGATTCACGCTTGCTGGAGGTTGCCCGCGACAAACTGGACCGGCGCGGGACGGCCTTGAAGCGACACTCACTGCATCAAATTCGACTCCGCGCAGCTTCTCAACCGTCACCATGCCGCCGCAGTGCTGCTCCACTCCACGTCGCGTTCCCTGTTTAATCGCGGTCAACGATGGAAACTCTGACATGATGCCCTCTACCCCCCCGCCACGCCGCTTCTCCATGATCCGGGGCTTTCATCTGGCCGACTTCATCACACTGGGCAATGCCACCTGCGGCGTGTTGTCGGTGTTCCTGGCGATGATGTACATGGCCAGCGGCTCGCTCACGCACTTTCTGATGTCGGCCGCAATGACACCGCTGGCTTTCGTCTTCGACGTTTTCGACGGCAAGGTGGCACGCTGGCGCCACCAGCATTCGCCGCTGGGCCGCGAGCTCGATTCGCTGGCCGACATCATCTCCTTTGGTGTCGGTCCGGCCGCGCTGGGCTTTGCTGCGGGGCTGCAGAGCGGTTGGGACATCGTGATCCTGTGCTACTTCGTCTGCTGCGGTGTCAGCCGATTGGCGCGCTTCAACGTCACGGCCGAACAACTGACCACCGATTCGGGCAAGGTGGCCTACTTTGAAGGCACGCCGATCCCCACCAGTGTGATTCTCACTGCGGTGCTGTCATGGGCCGCCTGGCAGGGTGCGCTGGGCGCGCAACTGTGGGGCGGAGTGTGGCAACTCGGGCCCTGGCAGCTGCATCCCGTGAGCCTGCTGTTCGCGCTTTCGGGCACTGCAATGATCAGCAAGACCCTGCGCATCCCCAAATTCTGAAGGAGGCAGGCCATGCAATGCTTGATCATGGACATGCCACTGATGATCTCGGCGGCGAGATGGCATACCGCCGACCGCCACGGCAAGACCGAGGAGGTGGCGCTCGCCATCGAAGGCGACATCCACCGCTGCGACCACGCGAACGCGCGCACGCAGCAACTGGGCAACGCCTTGCCGCGTGTGGGTGTACAGCCTGGTTTATTCAAACCAACACCTTGTGCTTCACGAGGCGGTCAAGATGGGTTGGCTCAATGTAGGAGAGTTGGCCAAGAGAAACTACAGCGATGTCAATTGGCCAGAACCTATTTGGCTACTTCAATTGTCCAGTTAAGGGAACGCTGAACAAGTACCTGATTTTTGCAAATGGGTACCGTAGATCATTGATTTGCAATGACTCATTTTTGCTATTCAGGACTTAATCAGCGGAGCCTTAACCCGGTTTTCCGTTCCACTGCACCTCAGCCTCCTGCTACAGGCGGTACACGGTAATGCCCGGTGGGACGTTGATCGCGCATCGCCCGGTTCCCCGAGCGGAACCTGTGCCGTACCGCACGGACAACGCTCGCCGAGGCGAACTACAAGGAGATGCGCCAAGGGTGCGAAGGCCCAGCACTACACACCCCTTGCTCGCACCCCACGCACCCCCTACGCGCACCTCTTAACCACCACCAAGACGGGACATGCCCTTGCAGATTCACCTCGTTCGCCACGGAGACACCGAATGGTCCCGCTCAGGCCAGCATACCGGACGCACGGAGCTGGATCTGACAGCGGCGGGCGAGGCACAGGCGCAGGGTCTCGCACCTGTCTTCAAGGGCATTGCTTTTCGCGAAGTTCTGTCCAGCCCACGCCTGCGCGCACGCCGCACCTGCGCACTGGCTGGTTTGGGTGAGGCTGTGGAGATCGAGTCCGATCTGAGCGAGTGGGACTATGGTGCCTACGAGGGGCTGCGAACCGCAGACATCCAGCGGGAGCGCCCGGCATGGAACGTCTGGCGCGACGGCTGCCCGGATGGCGAAATGCCGGACGATGTCTCCGCACGGGCCGACCGGCTGATCGCGCGCCTGTGTGCTTTGGATGGCCATGTGGCGCTGTTTTCGCACGGCCAATTCGGTGCGGCACTGGCCGCGCGCTGGATCGGCTTGCCGTTGCTGGCTGGGCAGCATTTTGTGCTGCACCCCGCTTCGCTCAGTTTGCTCGATGAGGACGAGAAACACGCCGGGCGACGCGTCATCAGCCTGTGGAACCAGACCGCCAACTCGTGCGGCGCACCCCACCCCCCGTAGTTCAGTGTCAGCCAGCGCACAGACCCTTGCCAAGAGGCCGTGCTCTCCTCAACGGGTTGCCATTTTTCTGGAGCCCCCATGCCCGACACCCTTGCCCCCGACCTGCTGCACAAGATGCACGCCTGGTGGCGCGCCGCCAACTACCTGTCGGTCGGCCAGATCTACTTGCAGGACAACCCCCTGCTGGAGACACCGCTCACGCTTGCCCACGTCAAGCGGCGCTTGCTCGGGCACTGGGGCACCACGCCCGGGCTCAATCTGATCTATGTGCATCTGAACAGGTTGATCAAGGCGCATGAACTGGACATTTTGCTGGTGGCCGGCCCCGGTCATGGCGGGCCTGGCATCGTGGCCAACACCTACCTCGAAGGCAGCTACACCGAGCATTACCCCGCCATCGAGCGCGACCGCAGCGGCATGCGTCGGCTATTTCGCCAGTTTTCGTGGCCGGGCGGCATCCCCAGCCATGTGGCACCCGAAACACCGGGCTCCATCCACGAAGGTGGTGAGCTGGGATATTCGCTGGCTCACGCCTACGGTGCTGCCTTCGACAACCCCGGCCTGATCGTGGCCTGCATCGTGGGCGACGGCGAGGCCGAAACCGGACCACTGGCCGCCAGCTGGGATGCGAACAAATTCCTGAATCCCGCGCGAGACGGGGCCGTGCTGCCCATCCTGCACCTCAACGGCTACAAGATCGCCAACCCGAGCGTGCTGGCCCGCATCGGTCACACTGAACTCGCCGAGCTGATGCACGGCCACGGCTATGAGCCGCATTTCGTGGCAGGCGACGATCCGGCCCTGGTGCATCAAAGCTTGGCGGCCACGCTGGACAAGGCATTGGCACACATCCAGCGTATCCAGGCGGTGGCCCGCGCACCGGATGCGCCCCAGCCGCCCGAGCGCCCGCGCTGGCCCATGATCATCCTGGATACCCCCAAGGGCTGGACCGGCCCGAAAGAGGTGGACGGCTTGCCAGTGGAAGGCACCTGGCGCGCCCACCAGGTGCCCATTGCCCGGTTCACCCAGCCCGAACACCTACAGCAGCTGCAAGCCTGGCTGCAAAGCTACCAGCCGCAGGAACTGTTCGACGACATGGGCAAGTTCCGCGAGGAGTTCGCTGCGCTGGCCCCAACCGGGCGGCGGCGCATGGGCTTCAATCCGCACGCCAACGGCGGCCAGTTGCTGCAGCCGCTGGTGCTGCCGCGCTTGTATGAACACGCGGTGGCTGTGCCCGCACCCGGTAGCACCGAGGCCGAGGCCACACGGGTGCTGGGCGGTTTTCTGCGTGAGGTGATGCGGCTGAACCTGGTCAGTGCCAACTTCCGCCTCTTCGGGCCGGACGAAACCGCCTCCAACCGGCTGGATCCGGTCTATGCCGTGTCGGGCAAGGCCTGGATGGCCGAGACCGTCGCGAACGACACCAACCTGAGTGCCGACGGCCGGGTGATGGAGGTACTGAGCGAACACCTGTGCGAGGGCTGGCTGGAAGGCTACCTGCTCACCGGGCGCCACGGCCTGCTGTCGTGCTACGAGGCCTTCATTCACATCATCGACTCCATGTTCAACCAGCACGCCAAGTGGTTGAAGGTCAGCCGCAAAATTGCGTGGCGCGCACCCATCGCGTCGCTCAACATCCTGCTCACCTCCCATGTCTGGCGCCAGGATCACAACGGTCTGTCGCACCAAGACCCGGGCTTCATGGATCACGTGGCCAACAAGTCGCCCGAGGTGGTGCGCATCTACCTGCCGCCCGATGCCAACTGCCTGCTCTCGGTGGCCGTCCACTGCCTACGCAGCCGCCATTGCGTCAACGTCATCGTTGCGGGCAAGCAGCCATCGTGGCAGTGGCTGGACATGGATGCTGCCGTGCGCCACTGCACGACCGGGGCCGGTGTGTGGGACTGGGCAGGCACCGAAACGCCCGACCGCACCGAAGCCCCCGACGTGGTGATGGCCTGCGCTGGCGACGTGCCCACGCTGGAATGCCTCGCGGCCGTGATGCTGCTGCGTGAAGACGTGCCCGGCATCCGCATCCGCGTTGTCAACGTGGTGAACCTCATGGCGCTGCAACCGCCCTCGGAACACCCGCACGGCCTGAGTGACCGCGACTTCGACACCCTGTTCACCACCGACCGCCCGGTCGTCTTCGCCTTTCATGGCTACCCGTCGCTGATTCACAAACTCACCTACCGCCGCCACAACCACGCCAATATCCATGTGCGTGGCTTCAAGGAAGAAGGCACCACCACCACGCCATTCGACATGGTGGTGCTCAACAACTTGGATCGCTACCAACTGGCGCTCGACGCGGTGCGGCGCACTCCCCGCCTGGTCGGCGAAGTGGAGCGGGCCACCTCGCGTTACTGGGCACGCATTGAGCGCCACAAACTGCACATCGCCGAGCACGGCGAAGATCTGCACGAGGTGCGCACCTGGCGCTGGCAAGGCACTGCGTGACCCGGCCTTGCGCCGTGGTTGTGGCCAGTGAGGGGGCGGCAGCCCGTCGATCTGGCTGTTCCTGTGGGTAGGCAGCCGAGTCAGCGCAGTTCGAGTCAGGCCAGATACACCACTGTCGCCGATCTGCAAACGATCGTTGACAG
>JAGNPA010000161.1 GCA_017989885.1 Aquabacterium sp. | reverse complement strand
CCCTACAACCGCTTGGCCATCATCGTGTTTGCGGCCCTGGTGCTCGTGGGCATGACCTTGTTGATCGCCAAGACCCGACTAGGCCTGTTCGTGCGCAGCGTCACCCAGAACCGCCCGATGGCTTCGTGCATGGGGGTGAACACGGCCCGCGTGGACACGATGGCGTTTTCGCTGGGCGCCGGCATCGCGGGTCTGGCCGGTTGCGCGCTCTCGCAGATCGGCAACGTGGGGCCGGACCTGGGCCAGAGCTACATCGTCGACTCCTTCATGGTCGTGGTGCTGGGTGGGGTGGGGCAGATTGCCGGCACCGTGTACGCCGCACTCGGCCTGGGCCTGGTCAACAAGTTCCTGGAAGGCTGGACCGGAGCCGTGCTGGCCAAGATCTTGGTGCTGGTCATCGTGGTGATCTTCATCCAGAAGCGCCCGCAAGGCCTGTTTGCGATGCGCGGCCGCAGCGCCGAAGCCTGAGGACATCCCAATGAGTGCAGTGATGACATCTTCCTTGCCGTCCGGTGTGGCGGTTCCCCGTAGTGCCCTCGGCCCCAAAGGCTGGACGGCCCTCATGGCTGCCGTGATCACGGTGGTGATCCTGGCGCCGGTGCTGAACCTGCTGGTGCCAGCCGATTCGGTCTTTCACCTGTCCGACTACACGCTGTCGCTGATCGGCAAGATCATGTGCTACGCCATCTGTGCGCTGGCCATGGACCTGATCTGGGGTTACACCGGCATCCTGTCGCTGGGTCACGGCCTGTTCTTCGCGCTGGGCGGCTACGCCATGGGCATGTACCTGATGCGCCAGATCGGTCGTGACGGCAGCTACGGCGCCGACATCCCCGACTTCATGGTCTTCCTGGACTGGAAGGAGGTGCCCTGGCACTGGACCCTGAGCGATTCCTTCATCGGTCAGATGGCCCTGGTGGTCCTGGTGCCTGGCTTGATCGCCTTTGTGTTCGGCTACTTCGCCTTCCGCTCGCGCATCAAAGGGGTGTACTTCTCCATCATCACCCAGGCGATGACCTATGCGGCCATGCTGCTCTTCTTCCGCAACGAAACGGGCTTTGGCGGCAACAACGGCTTCACCGACTTCAAGCGCATCCTGGACATCCCCATCGCCCAGCCGTCCACCCGCATGGTGCTGTTCGTGCTCACCGGACTCACGCTGATCGGCTTCTTCCTGATGGCGCGTTGGCTGGTGAACACCAAGTTCGGCCGCGTCTTGCAAGCCATCCGTGATGCCGAAAACCGCGTCATGTTCTGCGGCTACAACCCGCTGGCCTACAAGCTCGGCATCTGGACCCTGTCGGCCGTGATGTGTGGCATCGCCGGTGCCCTCTACGTGCCCCAGGTCGGCATCATCAACCCCAGTGAGATGTCGGCGGCCGCTGGCATCGAGATGGCGATCTGGACGGCGGTGGGCGGTCGCGCCACCCTGATCGGCCCGATCATCGGCGCCTTCTTCGTCAACGGCGCCAAGAGCTGGTTCACCGTGGCCTTTCCCGAGTTCTGGCTGTATTTCCTCGGCGCCCTGTTCATCGCCGTGACCCTGTTCCTGCCCGACGGCATCGTCGGTGGCGTCAAGAAGTTGCTCAACAAGAAGACCGAGGTGAAGGCATGACACCCGACCTGATGGAAGAGGGCACCCAGGCCCTGGCCCGCGCCCAGGCGCGTCCCACCACCGGTGGTGAGTCCGGCGGCCGAGCCGCCGCATACGGCCGCGTCGTGCAGCCCGGCCAGCTCGACCTGACCCATGGCTCCATCCTCTACCTGGACGACATCGAGGTCAGCTTTGACGGCTTCAAGGCGCTCAACAAGCTGAGTCTGGACATCTCGGTGGGAGAGATGCGCTGCATCATCGGCCCCAACGGGGCGGGCAAGACCACCATGATGGACGTCATCACCGGCAAGACCCGACCTGACAGCGGCACCGCCTTCTTCGGCTCGACCATCGACCTGCTCAGCCTGCGCGAAAGCGAGATCGCGCAAAGCGGCATCGGCCGCAAGTTCCAAAAGCCCACGGTGTTCGAGTACCTCACCGTGTTCGAGAACCTGGAACTGGCCCTCAAGGCCGACCGTCGCGCGCGCGCCTCGGTGTTCTTCAGGCTCAGCGGCCCGCAGCTCGATCGCATCGGCGCCATGCTGGAACTCATCCACCTGAAGGACCATGCCCAGCGCACCGCCGGCCTGCTGTCGCACGGCCAAAAGCAATGGCTGGAGATCGGCATGCTGCTGATGCAGGACCCCAAGCTCCTGCTGCTGGACGAGCCCGTGGCCGGCATGACCGATGAAGAAACCGAACGCACCGCCGAGCTCTTCCTGTCGCTCGAAGGGGCGCACTCGCTGGTGGTGGTCGAGCACGACATGAAGTTCATTCATGAGCTCACCACCCAGGGCGCCAACGCCGCCAAGAAGAAGGTCACCGTGCTGCATGAAGGCTCGGTGCTGGCCGAAGGCACGCTGGCCGAGGTGCAGGCCAATGACAAGGTCGTCGAAGTCTATTTGGGG
Source organism: Aquabacterium sp. (assembly GCA_017989885.1). Classification (GTDB taxonomy): domain Bacteria; phylum Pseudomonadota; class Gammaproteobacteria; order Burkholderiales; family Burkholderiaceae_C; genus Aquabacterium. The sequence goes on along the minus strand of JAGNPA010000161.1, from coordinate 2,731 downwards.
CGCTGAACACGGCATCCGTGCAGCGATCCACGCGAAGGAACAGTCAGCATGTTGAACGTCAACAGCGTCAATCAGTATTACGGCGGCTCGCACATCCTGCGCGGCCTGGATTTCGAGGCCAAGCTCGGCGAGGTCACCGTGGTGCTCGGCCGCAATGGGGTCGGCAAGACCACGCTGCTCAAGAGCCTGATGGGGTTGGTGCCGATCAAATCCGGCGCCATCCAGCTCGATGGCCAGACCATCGACAAACTCAAACCCTACGAGCGCGTGCGCTTGGGCCTGGGCTACGTGCCGCAGGGCCGGGAGATCTTCGGCCGCCTCACCGTGGCCGAGAACCTGCAAATGGGGCTGGCCAGCAAACCGGGCGGCACCCCCTTGCCCGAGCAGCTCTTCGAGCTTTTCCCCGTGCTCAAGCAGATGCTGCACCGCCGGGGCGGTGACCTCTCGGGCGGCCAGCAACAGCAACTCGCCATCGCCCGCGCCTTGGCGGCCAGCCCTAAGCTGCTGATCCTGGACGAGCCCACCGAGGGCATCCAACCCAGCATCATCAAGGACATTGGCCGTGCCATCCGCAAACTGGCCGACGAGGGGCTGAACGGGCAGAAGATGGCCGTCGTCCTGGTCGAGCAGTTTTATGACTTTGCCGAAGAGCTGGCCGACCAGTACCTCGTCATGGAGCGCGGCGAGATCATCCAGCGGGGACGCGGCGAGAACATGGCCGCCGATGGGGTGCGCCAGCTCATGTCGATCTGAGCCAGTCCTTGATCGCATGTCGATGCCCTGTCACATCGGCTCACGATCAGGATGAGCGGCTCATTCCGTGGCCGGGTCCGTCGGCGCCAGCTTGTCCAGCAGCGCCGTCTTGAACCAGTACGGCATCAAGTCGGTCTTGATCTCCAGTTCGCACCCATCGGTGATCTCGGCGATCCACACGCGCTCATTGCCCGAGTTGTCGAACACATAAGCGCGATCTGAGCAGAAAACCGCATCCGGTAGCAGGTCCAAAGAGCGGTAGTAGCGCTGGATGATCTTGTCGCGAGGCACATCATGCTTGCCCATGCTCACGCGGTGCGCCACACGAGACACATTGATCTCCGGATCTTCCGTGGCCACGTAATACAGGTAGGTGCGGAACCCTTGCTCACGCGCTTTGCACAAGAACTCGACTTTGGCACGCGCCGACATGACGGTCTCGAACGTGAACGACACCTTGCGGCGCAACAGGTCGTGGCGAATGAAGTCCACCAGCACGGAGGCGTAGTACGAGTTGACCGCCACAGGGCCAAAATCCACGCGATCACCCTGCAAGCGGATCTGCTGGGATGAATCAGCCAAGCCGGCTTGCTTCAGCAGGGTGGAGCTGGCCAGAAAAGCCAGCAATTCAGCTTCGGTGGTGGCGACGCCGAGGGGCGACAAATGCAAACAGCCGTGTGCATGGATCTCGGCTTCGATGTCGTCTGCGTTGACGTAGATGCCCAGCCAATGGGGCAGCAACTCGTCTTTCAGTGTGCTTTTGCCAGACCCGTTCGGGCCGGCAAACATCCGCAAACGCGGCTGAACCGCGCTCATTGCGCCACAGTGGGCCGGTGCTGAAGCGTGATCTTGGTGCCCAACGTGACCTTGATCGGGCTGTGAATGCTGCGGATCACGGTTTCGGTGCCGTCGGCATAGGTTTCCACCAGCTTGCCATCGACCGCGCGCATGACCTTGCCGCTGGTGGTCAGGGCTTCATAGTAGGCACGCTGAAACGCACCCTGAGCCAGTTCGGGGATGGCGGCTTCCAGAATCTTCATGGACTCTTCGGTTAACTGCATGACTTCTCCTTGCAACACGCCGTGCCAATGCCGCCATTTTAGGCCTAGCTGCGCAGGCGTGCCCATTTGATTGGCCGCCATGAGGGCAGGGGCATCCCGCCCAAAGGTTAGACTCTGGCCTCTTTTTCATTCGAACCACCTTAGAAAGGACACGCCATGGCTGTCGTCACCACCACCTCCGGTCTGCAATACGAAGACATCACCGTCGGCAGCGGCGCTGAAGCCAAGGCTGGCGCCTACGTGTCCGTGCACTACACCGGCTGGCTGTATCAGAACGGTGTCAAGGGTGCCAAGTTTGACTCCAGCAAGGACCGCAACGACCCCTTCGCCTTCCCCCTGGGCGCGGGTCACGTCATCCGTGGTTGGGACGAAGGCGTGCAAGGCATGAAGGTCGGCGGCACCCGCATCCTGGTGATCCCGGCTGAACTGGGCTACGGTGCCCGCGGTGCTGGCGGCGTGATCCCCGGCAACGCCACCCTGATGTTTGAAGTCGAACTGCTGGGCGTCTGATCCACCATGTTTGCCCCCAGCCAGGAACAGGTTCGTCGTTTCTTCTGTGAGGCCTGGGCCAAGCACCTGGCTGGCCAACCGCTCACACCCTTGGAGGCACAAGCCGCCGACTGGATGATCGAGCACCCTGAATACCATCAGGATCTGTCTGACGTGGACGCGGCCATCGCCGCCGTCTACACGGTGGAGGAGGGGCGCACCAACCCCTTCCTGCACCTGTCCATGCACCTGTCGATCACCGAACAGGTCAGCATCGACCAGCCGCGCGGCGTCAAAGCCGCCATCGAGCGCCTGGCGCAGCGCCTCAACTCCCTGCACGAAGCCCACCACGTCGCCATGGAAGCCCTGGGCGAAATGGTTTGGGAAGCACAGCGCTCGGGCCGCCCCTTTGACGGGCAAGGCTACAT
>JAGNPA010000160.1 GCA_017989885.1 Aquabacterium sp. | reverse complement strand
CATCGACCTGGCCATTGCCCAGATTGCCGGCCTGGGCGTGATCGCGGCCGGCGCGCTGGGCTGGCCCGATGACGGCTGGGCGGTGCAAGGCGCGGCCGTGGGGGCGGCCCTGCTGGGCGCCGGCCTGCTGACCTGGATGGAGCGGCGCTGGCCCGACATCCAGGAAGCGCTGATTGGCGCCCTGTTCGTGCTGGCCTCATGCGTGGGCATCTTGCTGCTGGCGGGCAACCCCCATGGCGGTGAGCACCTCAAGGACCTGCTGGTGGGGCAGATTCTGTGGGTGACACCCGACCAGCTGTGGGGCGTGGCCGCCTTGTCGGCCGGGGTGCTGGGCGTGTGGTTCGGGGCGCAGCGCTGGCTGGGCCAGGCGGGCTTTTACCTGCTGTTTGCCGTGGCGGTGACCGCCTCGGTGCAGTTGGTGGGGGTGTACCTGGTGTTCAGCAGCCTGATCATGCCGGCGCTGGCCGTGCGCCTGGCGCCGCCGCGCTGGCAACTGCCCCTGGCCTGGGGGGCGGGCGCGCTGGCCTACACCCTGGGCCTGTGCGTGTCGGCCATGCTCGACTGGCCTTCGGGCGCGGTGGTGGTGCTGGCGATGGCGCTGCTGTGCGTGCTGACAGCCTGGCTCGCCCCCAAGAAATGAGTGGGGAATACCCCCCGAGCAAGCACTCGTACCCCGGGGCAGAAGCGCCTGCCCTGGGTGCTACACTTTTTCGCTTTGGTGGACTGGGGAAAGTGTCCCCGGAAACCAAGCGCCAGCCACGTGGCTGACACACCGACCGATTGGATTGATTGCTCCATGTTGCCCAAGCTTCTCACCTCGATTTTTGGTAGCCGTAACGAACGCTTGCTGAAGGAATACCGGCGCACGGTGACCAAGATCAACGCACTGGAGCCCACGCTCGAAGGCTTGAGCGACGACCAGTTGCGCGCCAAGACCGAAGAGTTCAAGCAACGCGTGGCCAAGGGCGAATCGCTCGATGCGCTGCTGCCCGAGGCCTTTGCCGTGGTCCGCGAAGGCTCCAAGCGCGTCTTCAAGATGCGCCACTTCGACGTGCAGATGCTGGGCGGCATGGCCCTGCACAACGGCAAGATTGCCGAAATGCGCACCGGCGAAGGCAAGACCCTGACGGCCACCCTGCCCGTTTACCTCAATGCCCTGACCGGCCAGGGCGTGCACCTGGTCACCGTGAACGACTACCTGGCACGCCGCGACGCGGAGTGGATGGGCAAGCTCTACAACTTCCTGGGTTTGAGCGTGGGCATCAACCTGCCCCAGATGCCCCGCGAAGACAAGCAAGCCGCCTACGCCGCCGACATCACCTACGGCACGAACAACGAATACGGCTTCGACTACCTGCGTGACAACATGGTCTACGAGGTGGCCGACCGCGTGCAGCGTCCGCTGAACTACGCCATCGTTGACGAAGTGGACTCGATCCTGATCGACGAGGCCCGCACGCCGCTGATCATCTCTGGCCAGGCCGAAGACCACACCGAGATGTATGTGCGCATCAACGCCGTGGTGCCGCACCTCAAGAAGCAGATCGGTGAGGCCGACCCGCGCACCGGCGAAGGCGTGATCGAGCCCGGTGACTTCACCGCCGACGAGAAATCGCGCCAGGTCTTCCTGACCGAAGCTGGCCACGAAAACGCCGAGCGCCTGCTGGCCGAAGCCGGCCTGCTGGTCGAAGGTGCCAGCCTGTACGACGCGGCCAACATCACCCTGATGCACCACCTGTACGCCGCGCTGCGTGCCCATCACCTGTTCAACAAGGACCAGCATTACGTGGTTCAGAACGGTGAAGTCACCATCGTGGACGAGTTCACGGGCCGCCTGATGTCGGGTCGCCGCTGGTCGGATGGCCTGCACCAGGCCGTGGAAGCCAAGGAAGGCGTGCACATCCAGGCCGAGAACCAGACGCTGGCCTCGATCACCTTCCAGAACTACTTCCGCATGTACAAGAAGCTGGCCGGCATGACCGGTACGGCCGACACGGAAGCGTTCGAGTTCCAGTCGATTTACGGCCTGGAAACCCTGGTGATCCCGCCCAACCGCGTGCTGGCTCGCAAGGACCAGCTCGACCTGGTCTACAAGACCGCCAAGGAAAAGTACACGGCCATTGCCGCCGACATCAAGGAATGCCACGAGCGCGGCCAGCCCGTGTTGGTGGGCACGACCTCGATCGAGAACTCCGAGCTGATCGCCCAGTTGCTGACCCAGCAAGGCCTGCCGCACCAGGTGCTCAACGCCAAGCAGCACGCCCGTGAAGCCGAGATCGTGGCCCAGGCCGGTCGCCCGGGCATGGTCACCATTGCCACCAACATGGCGGGCCGCGGCACCGACATCGTGCTGGGTGGCAACATCGAAAAAGACATTCAGAACATCGAGGCCGACGCGTCGCTGGACGAAGCCGCCAAGGCCGCCAAGATCGAGGCGCTGAAGAAGGACCAAGCCGAGCTGAACGCCAAGGTCAAGGAGCTGGGCGGCCTGCGCATCATCGCCACCGAGCGCCACGAGTCCCGCCGCATCGACAACCAGTTGCGTGGCCGTGCCGGCCGCCAGGGTGACCCCGGGTCCTCGCGCTTTTACCTGTCTCTGGACGATCCGCTGATGCGCATCTTCGCGGGTGACCGCGTGCGCGCCATCATGGACCGCCTGAAGATGCCCGAGGGCGAAGCGATCGAAGCCGGCATCGTGAGCCGCAGCATCGAAAGCGCGCAGCGCAAGGTCGAAGGCCATAACTTCGACATGCGCAAGCAGCTGCTGGAGTACGACGACGTGTCGAACGACCAGCGCAAGGTCATCTACCAGCAGCGTAACGAGATTTTGGAAACGGTCGATGTGGCCGAGTCCATCGCCAACCTGCGCAAGGGTGCCCTGTCCGACGTGGTGCGCACTTTCGTGCCCGCCAACAGCCTGGAAGAGCAGTGGGACCTGGTCTCGCTGGAGAAGGTGCTGGCCGAGGAATGGCAGATCACGGTGGACCTGGTGAAGTGGGTGGAAGGCGCCACTTCGGTGGAAGACGAGGACGTGCTGAACCGCGTGCTGGAAGCCGGCAACCAGGTTTACGAGGCCAAGGTGGCCATCGTCGGCAAGGCGCAGTTTGCGGGCTACGAGCGCATGGTGCTGCTGCAGTCCATCGACACCCACTGGCGCGAGCACCTCTCGGCGCTGGACTACCTGCGCCAGGGCATCCACCTGCGCGGCTACGCCCAGAAGAACCCCAAGCAAGAGTACAAGCGCGAGGCTTTCGAGCTATTCGGGCAGCTGCTGGCCGTGGTCAAGATGGACGTGACGCGGACGCTGCTGAACGTGCGCATCCAGACGCAGGAAGAAGCCGCGCTGGCCGCCCAGGCCATCGAGCAACAAGGCGAGCACCTGAGCAACGTGACCTACACCCATCCCAATGAGGATGGCAGCGTGGCGACCGAAACCGACCCGGCCACCGTCGCCGCTGAGGTGCCCCGCGTGGGCCGCAACGACCCCTGCCCGTGCGGCAGCGGCGAGAAGTACAAGAACTGCCACGGCAAGCTGGCCTGATCGCTGAGCCCAATGCCCCACATCAAAGAGAACCCATCCGGGTTCTCTTTTTTTTCGCTCGCACCTCAGGTGGGTCGGTTCGCGACGCCCGGCTGCCACTCGTCGCTCCCCGCTGGGCGACCAGGTGCCATGTCCGCTAAATTGCACCTTTCCTGCCACCGTGACGAGAGATCTGCCATGCGCCCACCTGCCCCCCGCCACCCAGCCCGATCGACGCGCGCCTGGCTGACCGCACTCGGCCTGGGGCTGCTGTGCAGCTTGGCGCAAGCGGGGCCGACGGTCTGCGTCTGGGACCCTCTGGGCACGGCGGGACAGGTGTTCGATGCTGCCAAAACGTTTGCGCTGGTGATGCAGAAAACGGGTGCCGACATCACCGTCAAGGCCTACACGGACGAGCGCATCGCCGCTGATGATTTTCGCGTCAAGCAATGCCAGGGTCTGCTGGCCACCTCACTGCGAACGAAGCCCTACAACGCCGTCACCGCAGCACTGGATCATGGGGGCACCGCCACCATCATCAAGGACGGTCAGGTCGATCTGAATGCCAGTTACGCCGTCGTCCACAAGGCGGTGCAGGTGCTGGCATCGCCCGGGGCGGCCAAGCTCAATGTGCAAGAGCCTTTCGAGATCGCCGGCATCATCGGCACCGGGGCGCTTTACACAATGGCGCGAGACCGCACGCTGTTTTCGCGTGGGTTCGCAGGCGCACGCATGCCCGCGTTCGACCATGACAAGGTGCAGGCCCACCTGATCAACCTGATCGGGGCGCAACCGGTGTCGGCCGACCTGCGCAATTTCGTCACCAAGTTCAACAACGGCGGCCTGGATGTGATTTTCTCGCCCGCCGTGGCTTACCTGCCCATGGAGATCAACAAGGGGGTGGGCAGCAAAGGCGGCATCTCCCGCTTGCCCCTGGGCTTCACGACACTGCAACTGGTCATCGATCGCACCCACTTCCCGGACGGCTTTGGCGCGGCGGCACGCGCTTACTGGTTGAGCCAGCATGATGCGGTGTTGACCGCCGTTCGCAAGGCCGAGGCAGACATCCCACCCCAGATATGGGTGGATCTGAAGCCGGAGGAGGCGGTGGCCTTCGTGACCGCACAGCACAATCTGCGCGTGGAACTGGGCAAACGAGGCTTCTATGACAAACAGGGACTGCGCTTCATGAAACGCGTGCGATGCAGCGTGCACGCCAGCGCGCCCGAGTGCGCCACCCGCGCCGAGATCGATTGGTAAGGCCGATGCACCCGTCCACGCCGGCCATGGCCACCTCGATTGACGCCTCGCCCGCGCTGTGGCGGGTGCTGCTGTGGCCGCATGTGCGCCGTCTGCTGGGCATGCAGCCTTTCTGGGCCCTGGCCTTTGCCGCTTTCTTCAAGTCGATGGAGATGGCGAGCCCCTCGCACAGTGCGGTGCCCTTTTCCTTCTTGCACTACCTGGCCGGCAACCTGATCGGCGCGCTGACCACGCTGTCGATCGCCGCCCCGCTTTGGTATTGGCTGGCGCGCCGTCACTGGCAGCGCAGTGAGCCCGCTCGCCTGCGCCACGAGCAAGACGGCATGTACGCCCTGCTGCCCCGCCCCAGCCTGTTGGCCCTGGCGCTGACGGTGTACCTGATCAGCGCGCCTGCGGCCTATGGCTTGTGGATCCTGTACCTGGACGCGATCGGGGCCTGGACAGCGGAGCGTGCCAGCC
>JAGNPA010000159.1 GCA_017989885.1 Aquabacterium sp. | reverse complement strand
ACTGATGCTGGCCATGGCCGAAGCCGGGGCCGACGTGATCGAGCTGGGCGTGCCGTTTTCTGACCCGATGGCCGATGGCCCGGTGATCCAGAAGGCCGCCGAGCGTGCGCTGACCAAGGGCATCTCGTTGACCCACGTGCTGGCCGATGTGAAGGCCTTCCGGGCCCGCAACGCCACCACGCCGGTGGTGTTGATGGGCTATGCCAACCCCATCGAGGCCTACGACCAGCACCACGGTGCGGGCGGCTTCGTGCGCGATGCCAAGGCTTCGGGCGTGGATGGCGTGCTGGTGGTGGACTATCCGCCTGAAGAGTGCGAAACCTTTGCTGCCCAGATGAAGGCGGCCGACCTGGCCCCGATTTTCCTGCTGGCCCCCACCTCGACCGAGGAGCGCATGGCCGCGGTGGGTCGCATTGCGGCCGGTTATGTGTATTACGTGTCGCTCAAGGGCGTGACCGGTGCCGGGCACCTGGACACCGCCGCGGTGGCTGACATGGTGCCCCGCATCAAGGCGCACGTGAACGTGCCCGTGGGCGTGGGTTTTGGTATCCGTGACGCAGAGACCGCCAAGGCGGTGGCCGCTGTGTCTGACGCCGTGGTGATCGGCTCGCGCATCGTGCAGTTGCTGGAGACGCAGACGCCCGAGACCGTGGTGGCTGCCGGGCGCGATTTCATTGCCGAGATCCGTGCGGCCCTCGATTCCTTGAAAGGAGCCTGAGCATGAGCTGGCTTGAGAAACTGTTGCCCCCCAAGATCCATCCGACCGATCCGTCCGAGCGACGTTCGGTGCCGGAAGGCTTGTGGATCAAGTGCCCATCCTGCGAGACCGTTCTGTACAAGAACGATCTGGAAGCCAATGTGAACGTGTGTCCCAAGTGCGGACATCACCACCGCATCGGTGCCCGCGCCCGCCTGGATGCCTTCCTCGATGCCGAAGGTCGTTACGAGCTGGGCCAGGAAGTGCTGCCCATCGACCCCCTGAAGTTCAAGGACAGCCGCAAGTACCCCGAGCGTCTGAAGCAGGGCATGGAAGCCACCGGCGAGACCGATGCCCTGATCGTGATGGGCGGCTCGGTGCACAGCGTTCCGCTGATTGCAGCGTGCTTTGAGTTCGACTTCATGGGCGGCTCGATGGGCTCCGTGGTGGGCGAGCGCTTTGTGCGCGGTGTGGAAGCAGCCGTGGACCAGAAGGTGCCTTTTGTGTCCTTCACCGCCACCGGCGGCGCGCGCATGCAGGAAGGCCTGCTGAGCCTGATGCAGATGGCCAAGACCAATGCGGCCCTGACCCGTCTGGCCAAGGCCAAACTGCCTTACATCAGCGTGCTGACCGATCCGACCATGGGTGGCGTGTCCGCCTCGTTTGCTTTCGTGGGTGATGTCGTCATCGCCGAGCCCAAGGCCCTGATCGGCTTTGCCGGTCCGCGCGTGATCGAGAACACCGTGCGCGAGAAGCTGCCTGAAGGCTTCCAGCGCGCCGAGTTCCTGATGCAAAAGGGCGCCGTCGACATGATCATGGACCGCCGCGAACTGCGCGCGAACATCGCCCGTCAGCTGGCGATGTTGCAGCGTTTGCCGACCGATGCCGTCTCGGCGTGAGCGTGATGTGTTGATGATCCCAGCCCGGGCACGCCACACAGGTGACCGGGCTTTGACAGGCGGGCTGCGTTGAGTGCAGCCCGTTTTGTTTCCGAATGAGACGTGTGCCCCATGACCCCGAACCTGCCTGACTCACCTCCTGCTTTGCGCACGCTGGACGACTGGTTGTCCCACTGCGAGCGCCTGCATCCCGCCGGCATCGACCTGACCCTGGCGCGCGTCGCCGAGGTGTGGGCACGGGCTGGGGTGGTGCTGGGCACGCCCTTGGGCCAGGAAGATGAGGAGCGCACCGCGCCGGTGGTGTTCACGGTGGCGGGCACCAATGGCAAAGGCTCGACCTGCGCCATGCTCGAAGGCATCTTGCTCAAGGCGGGCTTTCGGGTGGGCGTGTACGGCTCGCCGCACCTGGTGCACTTTGAAGAGCGTTGCCGCATCATGGGCGAGCTGGTCAAGGCCGATGAGCTGGTGCCGCACTTTGCCGCCATCGAAGCGGCGCGGGGTGACGCGGCCCTGACGTATTTCGAGTTCACCACCCTGGCGATCTTGCGCCTGCTGGCGTCCAGCGAGCTGGATGTGGTGATCCTGGAGGTGGGTTTGGGCGGTCGTCTGGATGCGGTCAACGTCATCGACACCGACTGCGCCATCATCACCAGCATCGATCTTGACCACATGGACTACCTGGGGCCGGACCGCGAGGCCATTGGCCGCGAGAAGGCCGGCATCATGCGTGCGGGTCGCCCGGTGGTGGTGTCCGACCCCCAGCCACCGCAGAGTGTCATCGAGCACGCCCAGCAACTGGGCGCCGACCTGTGGTTGTTTGGCCGTGATCACAACTATGCGGGCGACCGTCAGCAGTGGTCCTGGAGTGGCCGTGGCAAGCGCTTCAACAGCATGGCCTACCCGGCGCTGCGGGGCGCGAATCAGCTGCTCAATGCCTCGGGTGTGCTGGCGGCCCTGGAGGCGGTGCGCAACCGCTTGCCCGTGTCGGCGCAGGCCGTGCGCACGGGCCTGGCCACGGTGGAGTTGCCGGGACGCTTCCAGATCATTCCGGGGCAGCCCACCTTGATTCTGGATGTGGCGCACAACCCGCATGCGGCGGCGACTCTGGCGGCCAACCTCGATCAGATGGGTTTCTTCCCGCGCACCCATGTGGTGTGGGGCGCGATGGCCGACAAGGACCTGACCGGCATGGTCACGCGCCTGCGGCCCCTGGTCGACGCCTGGTATTGCTGTGACCTGCCCACCGACCGGGCGGCGACGGCAGCTCAGTTGCAGCAGGTGATCGAAGCGGACATGGCGGCGCGTCCGCTGCTCACCGCCCCGAAAGCCACCGTGAGCACCCATGCCGATCCCATGGCGGCACTGACTGCGGCCCTGGCGGGGGCGGACCCGACGGATAGAATCGTGGTTTTCGGCTCTTTCTACACCGTGGGTGGGGTGCTGCACGAAGGCTTGCCCAAGCTCAACGCGCCGCATCTGCAGGCCTGAAGCGAACGAGCCTGCGCGCCCTCCATCCAGCCCGGTCCGACACCATCAGCATGCCTTTGTCTTCCTTCCTCCAGCGCTTGCGTGGCAAGGCCGCCTCGGCTCAGCCAGAGGCGGAGCAGCCGCCTTTGTCCGCGTCCGATGTCGAGGCCACACGTGTGCGGGCTCGCCGTCGCCTGATCGGCATGGTGGTGCTGGTGGGGGCCGGGATCATCGGCTTCCCCTGGCTGTTCGAGACGCAACCCCGCCCGATGTCCCATGACGTTCAGATGGTGCGGGCAGGCGACGCGACCGAGGGGCGGGGTGAGGGCGGAGCCACCGGCAAGGTGGCCATGATTCAGGTGCCGGTCGAGGTGCCAGCCCCCGAGGATGTTCGGCCTGCGCCCCCAGAGGCGGAAGAAGAGATTGTCAGCACGGCACCGCCCGTGAGGGCGACCCCCGCCGCGCCACAGGCCGACCAGCCCGAGCCGAAGCCTGAGCCCAAGGTAGAGCCCAAGCCTGAGCCCAAAGCCAAACCGGAGCTGAAACCTGACCCCAAGCCTGAGCCCAAACCCGAACCCAAGCCTGAGCCCAAGCCTGCCAAAGCGGTGGATGCCGACGGGACCCGTTTTGTGGTGCAGGTCGGTGCGTATTCGGACGGGATCACCGCATACGAGGCCCGCATGAAGGTGGAGCGCCTGGGCCTCAAGACTTACACGCAGGAAGTCAAGACGCCCCAAGGCACACGCATCCGGGTGCGCCTGGGCCCCTATGCCGACCGCGCCGAAGCCGAGAAGATGTTGGCCCGCGTGCGCAAGGCCGGCCTGGGCGGCGCGGTGCTGACGCTGTGAACCCTGTGAGATCGAATCCCGAATGGACAGCGTGAACACGGTGACGTCAGGCGAGTGGTCGTTGATCGACCTCATGTTGTTGATCGGCCTGGGCCTGTCCACCCTGGTGGGGATCTGGCGCGGCCTGATCAAGGAAGTGATGGCGCTGTTGGGGTGGGCGGTGGCCTACTTCATGGCGCAGTGGTTCGGCCCGCAGGCCGGCGCCTGGGTGCCTGTGGGCGTGGTTGGCTCAAAGATGAACGCGGCGGCCGGCATGGTGGTGGTGTTTGTGGCGGCCTGGCTGGGCTGGGCGGTGCTGACCTGGGCGGTGACCCAGGTGATCAAGGAATCCGGCCTGGGCGGCGCCGATCGCTTCTTCGGCGGCGCGTTTGGCCTGCTGCGTGGGGTGCTGGTGGCCCTGGTCGTGGTGACGATCGTGCGGGCGACTCCTCTGGCGCAGTGGGAGCCCTGGCTGGCATCCACTGGGGTGCAGTGGCTGGAAATGGTGTTTCAGGGGCTTCGCCCCGTCTTGCCCGAGCAGGTGATCGAGTTCCTGCCCGCGCAATCTTGATACGACTTGAGTTTTGTTTTTTCGGAAGAGGTGAACCATGTGCGGCATCGTTGGTGTGATTTCCAAGGCGCCCGTCAACCAGTTGATCTATGACGCGCTGTTGCTGCTGCAGCACCGCGGTCAGGATGCGGCGGGGATCGTGACGGCCGGACCGGATGCGCACGGTCGCAAGTTCTTCATGCACAAGGCCCGCGGCATGGTGAAGGACGTGTTCCGCACCCGCAACATGCGTGCGCTGCCCGGCACCGTGGGCCTGGGTCAGGTCCGCTACCCGACCGCTGGCAACGCCTTCAATGAGGAAGAGGCCCAGCCCTTCTACGTGAACGCGCCCTTCGGCCTGGTGCTGGTGCACAACGGCAACCTGACCAACGCCCACGCCCTGCGTGAGGATCTGTTCGCCATCGACCGCCGTCACCTCAACACCGACAGCGACACCGAGGTGCTGCTCAACGTGTTCGCGCACGAGCTGGAACTGGCCGGTCGTGAGCTGCCCCTGACCCCTGCGGCCGTTTTCCAGGCGGTGCGTGCCGTCAACCGTCGCATCAAGGGCTCGTATGCCGTGATCTGCCTGATCGCTGGCTACGGCATGGTCGCCTTCCGCGATCCCTACGGCATCCGCCCGCTGTGCTACGGCGAGGCCGATCTGCCCGATGGTCGCGAGGTGATGCTGGCCAGCGAGTCCGTGGCCCTGGAAGGCACCAGCCACCGCTTCGTGCGCGACGTGGCGCCGGGCGAAGCCTTGTTCATCGACCTGGACGGCGTGGTGCACGCCGAGCAGTGTGCCGA
>JAGNPA010000158.1 GCA_017989885.1 Aquabacterium sp. | reverse complement strand
GATGCCATCTGGATTCTGGCGTTGGTGCACACCGCACGACTGTGGCCCAGACGTCTGCCATGACGGCTTGAGCGCACATCGGATGTTCATCTTCTCGAAGCTGCTGTCGGCCATCACCCAGCCGATGTTCTGGTTGGCGCTGTGGTGGGGTCTGGCCCTGCTGGTGTTGATGCGCTGGCGCCGGCCGGCCCTGGTCATGCTTTGGGGTGGGCTGATGGTGTTGGGCTTGCTGGGCTTTCAGGCCATACCCGACGCCTTGCTGCGTCCGCTGGAAAATCGCTATCCGACGCCAACGCCCGACTCCCTTGACCGCCATGTCGGCGTGATCGTGTTGGGTGGAGCTGTAGGCCACCCCGACAGCTACGAAGCCCATGGCCAGGTGCCCCTGGGGGACTCTGCCGAGCGGATGACGGCGCCAGTGGGCTTGCTGCGTCAGCACCCGAAACTCCAGCTCGTGTTTTCCGGCGGCGAGGGGCGACTGCTGACAACCGGGGTCACGGAGGCGGCCTTGGCGCGGGCTTTCTACCTGGAGCAAGGCGTGGACATGAGCCGTGTTCAGCTTGAAGGCGGATCCCGCACGACCCGAGAAAATGCCTGGCAGGTAGCCAAGCTGTTGGGTAATCGCTGCCAGGAGCCTTGGCTGCTGGTGACCTCGGCCTGGCACATGCCACGCGCGATGAGCGAGTTCGAGGCCGTGGGCTGCAACGTCACCCCGTACCCCGTGGATTTTCGGACTGGGGACTCAACGTCCTGGACTGAATACTCACTGGCTCAAAGCTTGCTGCGGTGGCAGACGGTGCTGCACGAGTGGCTGGGCCTGGCGATGTACGGGCTGACTCGCTGACAGGTCTGGCCTCACCCCGACGCCCGCGTACACGCCTCACAAATGCAACTCACGCCCTGTTGCGCCTCGGGCACGCGCGCCAGCAGGTCGGGGCTGAACGTCAGGTTGGCGCACCAGCAGGGCCCGTCCGTCGGGCTGCCTGTGGCTTGTGCGCAGGCATTGGCTTGGCCACACAGCGGGCACAGGCCCGGACAGGGGCTGGAGGAGGAGGCGCAGGTCGACATGCCGCAAGCCTAAGTCATTTGGCGCGAGCCAGTACCGCCAAGCGTGCGGATGTGCGCAATGCGCCCCACCCCTACCTTCTTTCGTGCCAGAGAACAGCGCTTAAACTCTCATGCATCTGGGCTGGGCGATGCCCCTCGTTCGCGCTGCCGTCGCCCCTGTTTGAGTCGTGATGATTGACAACGAAGAAGCTCGCTCACTGATCAGTCGACCGTCTGCCGCGCTGGCCACCGCAGACGGTGCGGCGCGTGGCATCCTGATGCGCATGACATCCGGGGTGCTGGCCGTGGCGCGCGCGCAGCAGGCCCTGAGCGAGCAGCCCACCCATCAGGTCGGTGAGTACCAGTTGCGCGAGGCCGATCACCGGCAGGTGCTGATGTGGGCGCAGGCCCTGGCCTTGTCACCTGAAGACGTCCTGGAGCGCCTGGCGCAGGCCCGCATCGACAACGCCCACGGCGAAACCCTCTCATTCGCCATCGACAACGGCGCGTTGACCAGCTTGGTATGGGACTTCGATGCCTTGCCCCTTGCCCAGTTCGAGTGGGTGGACGGCTTGCAGATCCGCCGTCTGGGCTTCAAGCAGGCCAGCACGCCTTCGCCACGGACACTGGCCCTTCGCCTGCCGCGGCTCGATTTTCTGTGGTGCAACCGGGTGGGCTTGACCGAGTTGCAGTTGCAGACCGCCCCCGCATTGACGCGCCTGTTTTGCGCCTACAACGAGCTCACCGTGCTGGATGTGCGTGCCGCCCCCGGGCTGACGACGCTGGCGTGCGACAACAACCAGTTGCGCACCCTGAACTTGAGCGGCGTGTCGGCCCTGACGACGCTGTGGTGCCAGGAAAACCAGTTGACCGAGCTGGACCTGGCCGAGGTGTCGCAGCTGAATTTGCTGGTGTGCGACTACAACCGCCTCCATGCCCTGCAACTGCCGGAGGCCTCGGCACTGACCGAGTTGTGGTGTCGCGGCAATCAGCTCACGCGACTGCCGCTGGCGTCCATGCCCGGGCTGCGGGTGCTCAACTGCAACCACAACCACCTGCGCGAGCTGGATCTGGCCGCCACGCCACGCCTGACCGAGCTCTGGTGCCGTCACAACCTGCTGACCCAGCTGGATCTGGCGGCCGTGCCCGCGCTGGGGGCGCTGGCCTGCGACCACAACCAGTTGACCCGACTGGATCTGGCGGCCGTGCCGCAGCTGACCATGCTCAGCTGCAATCACAACGACCTGTCCCAGCTCGATCTGGCGGCCGTGCCGCAGTTGCGCGAGCTGTGGTGCCGGGAGAACCAGCTCACCCTGCTGGCGCTGTGGGCCGTGCCGCAGCTGAGTTTGCTGGATTGCAGCAGCAACCGGCTGACCACGCTGGCGGCGGTTGCCGTGCCGGCCCTGACCAAGCTCTGGTGTGCCGACAACCAGATCACCCGCCTGGATGTGTCGGCTTTGCCGGCCTTGAGCCTGCTGGTGTGCGACAACAACCAGCTCGCCGAGCTGAAGCTGGGCAATCTGCCCGGTCTCAAGGAGCTGTGGTGTCGCCACAATCAGCTGACGCAGCTCGACCTGTCGCGGGTGCCGGGGCTCACGGCCCTGGCCTGTGATCACAACGCCTTGCCCGCGCTCGATCTGTCGGGCGTGCCGGCGCTGAGCCTGCTGGGCTGTGCGCACAACCAGCTGCGCCAGCTGGCGCTGACCGGGGTGCCCCGCCTGTCCAAACTGTGGTGCCGGGCGAACCAGTTGATGGCCTTGAACCTGCCGGCCGTGCCGCAACTGAGCTTGCTCGACTGCGGCGGCAACCGCCTGACGCTGCTGGACATCCGCACCCTGTCGCAGTTGAGCGTGTTCGCGGCCGACCCCACCGTGGGCTTGCTGGGCACGCCGCCCGGCAAGCGACGTTGAAGGCGAGGCATGGACGACCGCGACTGGGTGCTGATTGACGTCGAGACGGCCGGCTTGAGCTCGCCCGTGGTGGTGGAGCTGGCCGCGCAGCGCATGCGGGGCTGGTCGCCACAAGGACCGGCCTGGCGTCGTCTGCTCAACCATGGCCCGGACATGAACCAGGAGCGCTCGCGCGTGCACGGGCTCAGCCGCGCCCTCATCGAGCGCGATGGCGAAGCGCCGGCGCAGGTCTACCGCGAGTGGGCCGACTACATCGACGGACTGCCCCTGGTGGCGTTCGACCTGCCGCAGGCCCTGCACCGCGCCTTGCAGCCCGAGTGGGTGAGGCTGGGCATCGCGCCCATCGGCACCGAAGGTTTTTGTGCGCTGCGCCTGGCGCAACGCCTGCTCGATCCGGTGCCCGTGGTCAGCGGCAAATTGCAGACGCTGAGGCAGTACTACCGCTTGCCCGAGCGTACCCCCGCATCGGCCCTGGGCGAGGTCGAAACCGGCGTGGACCTGCTGGTCACGGTGCTGCAGCCGCTGGCGTTGCGCCGTGGGCTGCACACCTGGCAAGCCGTATGTGAGCACGCGCAGGCTCCCTGGTACCCTTCGCGCCTGGCGTTTGGCGAGTTCAAGGGCCGCCATTTCCGCGAGGCCTTGAGCGATCCGGCCCTGCGAGCCTGGCTGGACTGGTTGGCGGGCTCGTCCAGCCCGCGTTCGGCCAGCATGGGGCGCTGGTACTTGGACCAACTGGCCGAGCCGGCTCCCGAGGTGGACGAGGCGCTGGCGCAGGTGGAGACACCGGCCGGTCGGGGCGCACAGGGTGAGCCTGTCGCGGCCGATCCGGCTCAGGCGGGCGTGCTGGTGTTCGTCAAGCCCGAGGTGGAAGAGCTCAAGGCCCTGATTGCGTCGGCGCGGGTGCGCCTGGCCGATCTGGAGGCGCGCTACACCCAGGAGCGCCACGATGTCGACGTCACGCAGGCGCGCTTGTTCGGTCTGCTGCGCCCGCATTACCAGCAGCGCGATCGTCTGCGCCTGCTGGTGAGCTATCGCCGCCAGTACCTCGACGCCCTGGTGTACGACGGCGAGGAAGCCGCCGAGGCCGTGGCCCAGCAGTGCAACGAGGCCTGGCAGCAGTCGGATGCCGAGTACGAGCAGGTGGCGTTCGAGGCCGCCGAGCAGAAGGCCTTGCCCGAAGACGAGGCCCGCGAGCTCAAGAGCCTGTGGCGCAAGCTGGTTCGGCTGTTCCATCCGGACCGCTTTGCGCACGATGCGGCCAAGCTGGCCATCTTTCAGCAACTGACCAGCGAGATCAACCGGGCGCGCGACAGCGGCGATGTGCAGCGCTTGCGCGAGATCGCGCAGGACCCCAATGCCTTCCTGCTCAAGCAGGGGTGGGGACACCTGGACTTCACCGATTCGATCGAGGCGGCCAGCCTGCGCAAGCTGTTCGAGACCTTGCAGTTGCAGATCGTGCTGATGCTGGACGCCCTCAACGAGTTGCGACGCGATGCCCGCTATGAGTTGCACCAGCTCAGTCAGGAGCGCGAGGGCTACCTGCAAGAGGTCGCACGCACCCACGTACAGGCGCTGGACGAGGAGATGGCGGCGCTGGCCCTCGAGTCAGGGGCGCTGAGCGAAGAGATCGAGATGTTGACGGGGCGCCCGGCGCCCGGCCAGTTGTTGTGAAGCGGAGACGGTGAGAGAGGGGCGATTTTGTGTGTATACTTTCGGTCTTCGTTGGACAGCGTCAGCGCTGATCTCAGGATCAACCCAGACAATGCCGATGAAAAGTTTGAAAGAGGCTTGAATGTTTGCAGAATTTCTGTATATAATTCAAGTCTTCGCTAGATAACCACTTCTAGCGATCTTCGCAAGAAGATAACAGGTGCGGGCTCTTAGCTCAGTTGGTAGAGCAGCGGACTCTTAATCCGTTGGTCGAGTGTTCGAGTCACTCAGGGCCCACCAAATTTTCAAAAGGTCTGAATCGCAAGATTCAGACCTTTTTGTTTTGCGCGTTCCGTTTGTGCATGGCGGCTGTACAGCGGGACCCGGTTTCTGCGGCGCGCTCAGCGCGTGAGCCGGGCTTGAGGTAGGGTTGATGTTTTGCACCCTTTGTCTTTCACGATGTCTGCATCCTCTCTTCTGAACGCCCGCTATGGCCAGCAGGCACCCGGCGTGCCCGAGGCCTGGTCTCCCCTGATCGATCAACTGTTGACGCACCGTTCCGTGCGCCACCACCTGCCCGACCCGGTGAGCGATGCGCAGCTGACCGCCATCGTGGCCGCAGCCCAGTCGGCGGCGTCCTCGTCCAACC